>NZ_JBHZBH010000002.1:466349-561272 GCF_042754765.1 Nonomuraea sp. NPDC059194
CAACCGGCCTTGACTACGCCCCGCCGCGAGCCGGGTATTCTCCCCGTCTCGCGGCGGGTGTTCACTGCTGCTTCTACGCCGCTTGCGCGGTGCAGGTTTCGGGCGGGGCCAGGGTCGGGATCGCCTCGCCTGGTCTTACCTGCCCTTCACCGTCGTTTCGGGTGTCCGCCAGCCCGGCGGCCACATCGTACGAGCACCGCAGGCGGATGCCTTCGGCGAGGATGTTGAGCGCGGCGGCGATGTCACGGTCGTGGTGCTCGCCGCAGGATTGACAGTCCCACTCGCGGACGTCCGGAGCGAGCTTCCCGATCTTCCAGCCGCAACAGGGGCACAGTTGGGAGGAGGATCCTCTTGTCGTGCGGGCTCCAGTTGGCCATGACCTCATCGACCAGAGCGGGCGGGATGAACGCGGTCGGCACCCCCAGCCCGACCCGATTCACGATCTTGTGGTGACTGGTGGCACGGCCACACGACATGATCGCATATGCGGCCAACGAAGCTCCTCGCCGGGTGAAACGATCTCGACAATCGCAGTCCTAGCAGGAACTTCATTGCTGTGTTCGGCCAAGATCCAGCTCGGTCCCCGATCGTGATCTCTCCTTGTGCTCCAAGCGGCCCAGGCCGGGGTCGAAGGGGCTGGAAAGCCCCTGGGAAGAACAGTCCCGAATCCGAACGCGCGCGCGTCACTGTGAGGGGCCATGCCCTTCACTCTTAAGTTTCTGACATTGCGTATGACCCGTGCCGTACGGAATAGATGCGGGGTGCGCCAGGGTTGCCGCGAAGATGACCGACCAGATCCGGGGCCCCGCCCGTGGCGGGGCCGACGTGCCGCTGTCCATCCTCGACCTGGCCACCGTGAGCGCCGGCGGCACCGCGAGCGACGCCCTGCGGACCAGCACCGAGCTCGTACGGCAGGCCGAGCGCTGGGGCTACCACCGCTACTGGGTCGCCGAGCACCATGGCATGCCGAGCGTCGCCAGTTCCTCCCCCGCGGTCCTGATCGCCCACCTCGCCGCGCACTCCGAGACCATCAGGCTCGGCTCGGGCGGCGTCATGCTGCCCAACCATCCCCCGATCGTCGTCGCCGAGCAGTTCGCCACCCTGCACGCGCTTCACCCCGGCCGCATCGACCTCGGTCTCGGCCGGGCACCGGGCACCGACCCCGCCACGGCCGCCGCGATGCGCAGGGGCGACGCCGACGCCTTCCCCGAGGAGGTCGCCGCGCTGGCCGCCTACCTCGACGGCGAGGCGCCCGGCGGGCTGCAGTCCTACCCGCTCAACGCCGACCGGCCACCCATCTGGCTGCTCGGCTCCAGCGGCTTCAGCGCTCAGCTCGCCGGGATGCTCGGCCTGCCCTTCGCCTTCGCCCACCACTTCAGCGCCGAGAACACCGAGCCCGCGCTCGAGCTCTACCGCACGCGTTTCCAGCCGTCGCAGTGGCTCGACAAGCCGTACGCCATGATCGGTGTCAGCGCCGTCGCCGCCGACATCTCCGGGCAGGCGCTGCGCCTGGCCCGCACGCTCGCGCTGGCGATGCTGCGCCTGCGCCGCGGACGGCCGAGCCCCATCCCCTCCCCCGAGGAGGCCGAGGCCCACCCTTATACCGATGTCGAGCAGAGCTTCGTCGACGGCTTCCTGCGCAACGTCGTCACCGGCACCGGCGCCGAGGTCCGCGCGGGCCTGACCGCCCTGCGCGACCGCACGGAGGCGGACGAGCTGATGATCACCACTGGCGTGTACGGCGGGGCGAACCGCCTGCGCTCCTACGAGCTCATCGCCCAGGCCTTCGAGCTGGCCCGCCCATAGCGGAGCCGCAGCGCCCGGCCACGCACGCGAGCCGTACGGCCAGCACCCGGCCGCGCACGCAGGCCATGCGCCGTAGCGCCCGGCCGCGCACGCGAGCCGTACGCCGCAGCGCCTGTCAGCGGACGCGGGTCGCGGAGGCCGCGGTGCCGCCGTCGGGCGCCTGCCATCCGGCCACCACCGTGGGATGGGCGCCCACGGGCCGGGTCAGCGGAACCCGCACGGTCGTGGTGCCCCTGCCCGAGACGGTGACGACGCGGCTGCCCGCCGTTCCCCGGTCGTCGCGGACGAACAGGTGCGCCCTTCCGGCCGAGCCCGCGCGCAGCGTCACCCGTACGGCGTCCGGCGCGCGCACGGCGGAGGTGATGCGGGCCCGCTCGGACGGCCGCGCCGCCGGACCGCCCGCGAGCGGGAGCCCGAGGCGGACCGCCTGCTCCAGCGACTGCGGCGAGTCGAGGCTGGACAGCCCGGTGTCGGGGATCACCGGGTCGGGCGGGGTGGTCGGCCGTCCCGGCGGAGGCTGGTACCCCGGCAGCGTGGCGACACCCCAGCGGTACGGGTCGCCCTGCACGCCGCCCCACGTCGACCAGCCGATCCGGGTCTGGCCGGTCTTGTCCTGGGTGTCGGAGTCGTACACCAGGATGTTCAGCCCGAGGCGGGCGGGGCCGACGGCGCCCGGCAGGAGCTCCATCGGGATGGCCATCTCCACCGCGTACTCTCCTGAGGCGACCTTGGCGGCCACCCGCATGCCGGGGACGTCGGGTCCCTGATGGTTGTCGGCGTCCCGCAGGAGGCACAGCGGCCCCTCGGCCGTCACCGGCAGCACCGCGGCCTTGAACGTCGTGGAGGTGTTCTCCGAGGTGCCGCGCGGGTCGAGGGTCACCTCGACGGCGTCGGTCCGCCAGTGCCGTTTGCAGTCGGAGGCGGGCAGGCGGGTGCCGATCGCCTCGTCCTTCACCTGGACCAGCGCGAACAGCGTGTCGTCACGCCAGGCGAGCCTGGCCGTGCCCGAGCAGTCGGCCGCCGACGAGCACGCGGCGCCCTCCCACAGGCGGGAGACGTCCAGGACGGGCCCGGTGTACTCGCCATCGCCCGCGACGCCGTCGACGACCGGCGCGGAGGCGGACTGCGGGATGGACGTCGCGGGGACCAGTTCGAGCGCGGGCCTGCTGACGCTGGAGCCGTCCCCGCTGGTGGTCATGATCGTGTAGGCGTAGTCGCCGCCCTCGTTCGAGGTCTTCAGCGAGGTGTCGGTGTTGGTGACGGTGAACGACACCCGCGCCGAGGCCCCGGCCGCCAGGTCACGGTAGCCCGCCTCGGCGCGGTCGGCGGTGAAGCCCGCGGGCGGCGCGAGCCGTACCGACCCTGACTGGGTGGTGTCGCTGACGTTGGTGACCACGACCTCCACCTGGCGGGAGCCGCCGGAGGGGATGGTGAGCACGGGCGTGACCAGGCCGCGAAGCTGCGGCACGTCGAGCTCGGCGGCCCACGTCTCGTACTGGCCGACCTGGGGCAGCAGCCGCTGCCCTCCTCGTACGGCGGGGCTGACCTCGACCTGCCTGTCGGTGTGCCCGCGGCCCCGTTCGGTGGTCAGCGTCGCCGCCAGGCGCGCCCGGTCGCCGGGGGCCGCGTCCTGCGGCGGCGTCACCGTGAAGCTCGCCGATCCGGTACGGCCGGCGGCGAGCCTGCCGAGCTCGCCCGACCCGCTGACCCGCCATCCGTCTGGAGCGTTCAGCGTCACGGCCGATCGGCCCAGCGGCTCGCGGGACGGCGCGGTCGCGGTGACCTTGACGGTGAACGCCACCCCCGGGCGGACGTCGAACGTGCTGGGGCGCAGGTCGAGCAGGGTGCCGAGCGGGACGGCGCCGGCGGTCCTGACCAGCGCGCCGTCGAGGACCGCCGTCGGCGCGGCGGCCGCCGGGGTGCCGGGCGCGGGGACCGGTGTCCGTGAGTCGACCAGGGTGAAGTAGTCGCAGCCGAGCTGGGCGGGGTCGGTCGGGACGTCGGGGAAGACGGCCCAGCCCTGGGAGGCGTACACGCGCTGGGCGTCGCGTTCGATGGCGGCCCAGGTCCGGCCCTGGCGCTGGGAGGTGTTGCCGCTCCACACGCCGTACACGTTCTGCGCCGGGTTGTCGGGGCGGAACGTCGAGGCGCAGTCGGGGCCGGTGCGGGAGACGCCGCGGGCCCGGCCGAGGAGCACGCGGGCGGGCGCGAAGGGCCGCAGCCCCTCGCGGGTGATCTGCTCGGGGAACGCCCTGGGGTCGGCCGCCGCGTGGTAGGCCTCGACGGCCAGCCGCGCCGCCTGCTGGTGGTTGCCGTGGTTGCCGGGAGAGGGGGCAGGGTCCATGGTCAGCAGGACCTCGGGCCGGGTCTGGCGGACGGTCCGCACGACCTTCTCCAGCGTGTCGCCGCCCCAGATCTGGTGGGTCAGCGGGGCGCTGACCGTGTAGTAGAAGTCGACGTCGTCGAGGTTGAACACCTCGCGGACCCCAGCCTTGGCGACCGCCGTACGCTCCTCGCCCTCCCGCAGCAGGCCGAGGGCCGGGCCCTCCTCAGGCCCGACGGCGTTGCCGCCGCCCTCGCCCCTGGTGACGGTGACGGCGCCGGCGCGGATGCCGTGGTCCTCGTTCCACTGCCCGAGCGTGGACAGGGTGAAGGCCTCGTCGTCGGGATGGGCGCCGACGAACAGCACGTCGAGATCGGCGTCGGAGCCGCCGCGGGAAGCGGCCGCCGGTTCAGGCGCGGGGGCTGTCGGCGCGGGGGTGGCGTCCGGTGCGGGGACGGCTGGTCCGGCGGGCGCTGGGGATTCGGTGGCCGACGCGGGGGCGGCGGGCACGAGGGTGAGGACGGCGGCGGCGGCGAGGGACGACAGACGGGACGACAGGCGGTGCGGTTGACGCATGGAACCTCCGGGAGCTACTCGCGGACCGCCCCCTGGAGCAGCCCGCGGATGAAGTGACGCTGGAGGAACAGGTAGAAGATCACGACCGGGGTCGCGACGATGACCGATCCGGCCGCCAGGAGCGTGAAGCCGGAGGTGTACTGACCCTGGAAGAAGGCCAGCCCCAGCGGCGCGGTTCGCAGCGACTCGCTGGTCACCATGATCAGCGGGATGAGGAACTCGTTCCACGTCCACATGAACACCAGGACGGTCAGGGTGACGACGGCGGGCCGGGCCGGGGGCACCAGCACCTGCCACAGGATGCGCCACGTCGAGGCGCCGTCGATGCGGGCGGCCTCGACGATCGCCCGGCTGCTGGCGCGGAAGTAGGCCCGCATCCAGAAGGTGCCGAACGCCACCGACAGCGCGACCTGCGGCAGCGCGACCGACCAGAAGGTGTCGATCAGGCCGAGGGAGCGCAGGTCGAAGTAGAGCGGTACGGCGATGGCCTCGCTCGGCATCATGATCCCGAGCAGGAACAGGTAGAACAGCACCGTCTGGCCGCGAAAGCGCATGGTGCCGAAGGCGTACCCACTCATGATCGACAACACGACGCTGACGACCACGACGAACGCCGACACGGCGAGGCTGGTGCGCAGGTAGGTGTCGAACCGTCCGATCTCCCAGGCCGCGGCGAAGTTGCCCACGTGCAGCCCGGCCACGCTGACACCCTGCTCGGACGGGCCCGCCGCGTCGTCGGGGCCGAGCGCGGCCGACAGGATCGTCAGGATGGGGAACAGCGCGAACGCGGCGAAGGCCGTCAGGATGACGTAGTTGGCCAGCCGTTCCCCGCGAGAGATCACGAGACACCCCTGTCGGCGAGGCGGTTGATCACGAACGAGATCGCGAAGATGACGACGGTGAGGGTGACGCCGATCGCCGCCGCCGAGCCGACCTGTCCGAGCTGGAAGGCCCGGTGGTAGACCTCGTACGACGGCACCGACGTCGAGTCGCCTGGACCGCCCCGCGTGGTGATGTAGACCAGGTCGAACGTCCGCAGTGCGGCGATCACGGTCAGCGTCAGCGCGACCGCGATCTCCCCGCGCACCGACGGCAGGGTGACGGCGAAGAACTCCTTGACCGCGCCCGCCCCGTCGAGCCGCGCCGCCTCGTACAGCTCCATGGGGATACGGCTCATCCCGGCCAGCAGCAGCACGGTCACCAGGCCCGTCTCGAACCAGGTGCCGACCACGCCGACGGCCGGCAGCGCGAAGGTGTAGTCGCCCAGCCAGCCTCGGGTGAGCCAGTCGAGCCCGAGCGCGTTCAGCAGGCCGTTGAGGGTGCCGTCGGGGGCGTACACGCGCCGCCACGCGACGGCCACCACGACCATGGCGACCACCTGCGGCAGGAACACCACCGTGCGGAAGAAGCCGAGCCCGCGCACCTTGGCGTGGTTGAGTATCGCGGCCAGCGTCAACCCGATGACCAGCGGCGCCAGCGCGTAGAAGCCGACGAGGACCAGCGCGTGGGCGAAGGCGGCCCGCAGCCCCTCATCGGCGACGATCGCGGCGTAGTTGGACAGCCCCACCCACCGGCCGAGGCTCAGCCCGTCCCACTCGAACAGCGAGAGGTGGACCGCGCGACCGATCGGGTAGAGCAGGAAGGCCGCGTAGACGGCGAAGGCGGGCAGCAGGTAGAGGTAGGCGACGCGGCGGGGCTCCCCGGGCGGACGGCCGCCGCCCGCCGTCACCCGTGTCTCCGTCCGCGGCCTTCGCGTGAGCGTCGCGGCCATGTGCCCGTGCTCACCCGTTGGTTTCGACGAAGGTCTTGTAGTCCTTCTCCAGCGTGGCCAGGAACTCCGGCGGGCTCGCCTTCCCTGCCAGCAGGTCCTGCAGCGCCGCGCCCAGCGTGTCGGCGAAGGTCGGGGTGGCGTAGTCGAGGTACGGCACCAGGCCGTCCTGCTTGGTGACGGTGGCGAACGCGGTGAACATGTCCTGCTGCGGGCCCGCCTTCACGCTCTGCTTGTCGGTGTCGGCGATCGGCAGCAGGCCGTGGGTGGTGAGCGCCTTCATGGCGTCGGCGTTGGTGATGAAGTCGAGGTAGGCCGCCGCCGCGTCGGGGTTGGGGCTCTTGGCGGTGATGGCGAACGGCAGGCCGGTGCCGCCCGTCGCGACGGGGGTGGCGCCGGGCGGCAGGACGAAGCCCAGGTTCTCGCCCATGACCTTCTCCAGGTCGGCGATCAGCCACGTGCCCCCGATCAGGAAGACGCCCTCGCCCTTGCCGAACGCCTGCCAGGCCGCGTCGTAGCCCTGGCCGTTGAAGCCCTTGCCGAAGTAGCCCTTGCCGGCCCAGTCGGCGAGCTGCTGGGCGGCCTTGGTGTTCTCGGGCGTGGTCCACGAGGCGCCCTTGCGGCCGAAGCCGAGCGTGGTGATCTGGTCGGCGGGCACGTGCCGGCCCTGCACCGTGCCGAACACGTGGACGCCCGGCCACTTGTCGAGGTTGCCCAGCTGGATCGGCACCTCGCCGGCCGCCTTGGCCTTGGCCAGCGCGGCGTCGAACTCCTCCCACGTCTTCGGCGGCGTCAGACCCAGCTCGGTCAGCTTGGCGGCGTTGTAGAGGATGCCGACGACCTCGCCGACCTGGGGCATGCCGTACAGGTTGCCCTCGCCGAAGGTCTTGCCGTCGGCGCTGTAGCTCACGTACTGCAGGACCGACTGCGGGTAGCGCTTCTTCCATCCGTACGCCTCGGCGTAGGCGTCCAGCGGGCGGAGCTGGCCGGCCTTCACGAAGGCGCCCATCTGGGGCCGGCCGTTGTTGGCCTGCACCACGTCGGGCGGCTCGTTTCCGGTCAGCGCCAGGCGCAGGGTGGTGTTGAGGTCGTCGAAGGAGCGGGAGACCCGCTTGAGCGTGATGTTGGGATACTTCGCCTCGAACGCGGCGTTGAGCTGCTTCATCTGGGCGGCCTGGCCGCCGCGCACCTCCTGGTCCCAGATGGTGAGGGTCACCTCGCCGAGGGCCGCGGCGTCGGTTTTCACCGCCGCGGCGCTCGGCTGCGCGGGGGAGGCCGCGGGTGGTGGCGACGATCCGGGCGCGCACGCGGCGGCGGCCAAGGCCACGAGGGCCGCGACGAGTACGGCGCGCGCTCCGGCGCCGCGCGGGTGGACCTGTCGCGTCGAGCCGATCATGGTGTTACTCCTTCTGCGCGGGCACGCGAGGCGGCTGCGGGTCCTCGGGTTCGCCGGACGCTCCCGGCGACGCGGCGACCCCCGGCACGGCACGTGGGTCGTGCGGTGCGGTGTCTCCGGGCTGCTTCTGCGGGCCGCCGGAGTCGGCGGGCCTGGCCGGGGCCGTACCGGAGGTCGGAGGTGCCACCTCCAGGTCGGCGTACCGGGCGATGGTGGCGGCGGCCCGCCGTACCGCGCCGATGGGAACCGCGGGCACCAACCGGTCGAGGAAGGCGTAGCGGCGCGCCAGCGAGGCGGCGTAGGCGCCGCGCTGACCGGCCGCCGCCCGCGCCTCGTGCCACCAGTCGGCGATGTCCCCCCACCCCGGCGCGGCGAGCGAGCCGCCGAACTGCTGGACGGCCAGGCCCGCGCACAGCCCGGCGAACGCGAGCCGGTCGGCCAGCGGCCAGCGGCACAGGGTGCCGAGCACGATGCCCGCGCCGAAGACGTCTCCCGCGCCGGTCGGGTCGAGGGCCGTGACCCGCGGCGCGGGGACGTAGGCCTCCTCGCCGGTCATGGAGTCGATGGCCATCGCGCCGTTGGCCCCGTCGGTGACCACGGCGAGCGGTACCCGGTCGGCCAGCGCGTACAGGGCGTCGCGAGGGGTGTCGGCGCCGGTGTAGGCCATCGCCTCGACCGCGTTGGGCATGAAGGCGTGGCAGGCCGAGAGCTGGTCGAGAAGGGCGGGCGACCAGGCGCCCGACGGGTCCCAGCCCACGTCGGCGAAGATGAGCGCGCCGTTGCGGTGCGCCAGCTCGGCCCACGAGCACGCGTCACCTGACTCGCCGAGCGGTTCCTCGGCCGACAGCGCCACGATCACCGCCCTGGACCGCGGCGGGGAGCCGATCATCTCCGACGCCGACATGGGCGCGGGATGGCCGTGGGTCACCATGCTGCGGTCGCGGTCGACGGCCATGGAGACCGTCACCGGTGAGTGCCAGTGCTCGAAGCGCCGTGACCTGGACAGGTCGACCGATTCCTGTTCCGCGAGCGTACGCCAGCAGAAGTCGCCGTAGTCGTCGTCGCCGAAGGCGGCGGCCAGCGAGGTGCGCAGGCCGAGCCTGCTGGTGGCGATGGCGAGGTTGGCGATGCCGCCGGGGCACGAGCCCATGCCCTCGGCCCACACTTCGGTGCCCGCCGCGGGCATCGCGGCCAGTCCCGTGAAGACGATGTCGAGGAAGACGGTGCCCGCTAAGAAGACGTCGAACTGCGGCCCCTCGGGGGTTCGCTGATCGGCGAGAGGGTCGTAAGCCTGGACAGACACGGGAATGAGTCCTCCTCGACAGCCGAGATGTGCGCAATCTTGCACGTTTACTCGCCCACATCAAGTACTTTACGCCAGGCAATTGGCGGAACCTGCTCGCTTCTGCGCGGAATTGACTGATAGGATCCCCCTGTGCTCCAGCACCTCAGGCATGCGGAGATCATGCGCCAGGTCCGCCTCTCGGGCGCGACCAGCGTCGGCGACCTGGCCAGGCAGCTGGGCGTGAGCCCCTCCACCATTCGCAGAGACCTGGAGGCGCTCGACCGCGACGGCACGCTGAAGCGCGTGCGCGGCGGCGCGCTGGCCGGTGTCGACGCCGACGACGACCTGCCCTTCGCCGCGGTCGCGGCGATCGACGAGCAGGACAAGGAGGCCGTGGCCGTCCGCGCCGCGCAGCTCGTGCGCGACGGCGAGGTGATCCTGCTCGACATCGGCACCACGACGATGCGCCTGGCCCGCCAGCTGCGCGGCCGCCGCGTCACCGTGGTCACCTCCAGCCTCGCCGTTCTCGACGTGCTGCGCGCCGACCCGGTGGTCGAGCTGCTGCTGCTCGGCGGCATGGTCCGGCGCACCTACCACTCGCTGGTCGGGGTGCTGACCGAGGAGGCGCTGCGCCAGGTGCGGGCCGACCGCGTGTTCCTGGGCGCCAGCGGCGTCCTTCCCGACGGCCGGCTGCTCGACTCCACGCTGGCCGAGGTGCCGGTGAAGCGCGCCATGATCGCGGCGGCGAGCCAGGTGGTGCTGCTGGCCGACCGGCACAAGTTCCCCGGCACCGGAGCCCTGCGGGTGTGCGGGCCCGAGGCCGTCGACGTGATCGTCACCAACGAGGGCGCCGACGAGACGACGCTGGGCAACTGCGTGGCGGCGGGCGTGAAGGTGCTGCTCGCGTGACCGCCGTGATCTCGGCGGGCCGACTGAGGGAGCTGTGGCAGGCGAGGGAGCCTCGATGAAACTGGCCGTTCTCGGAGGCGGAGGCTTCCGCGTCCCGCTCGTGTACGGCGCGCTGCTGCGTGACAGCGCCCAGCCGGGGTTGGAGCCCCGGGTGGAGGAGGTGGTGCTGTACGACGTGTCGGCCGAGCGGCTGGCGGCCATGCGGCACGTGCTGGACCAGCTCGCCGCCGGGCACGACCACCCTCCCCGGGTGCTGACCACCACCGACCTCGACACGGCGCTGCGCGATGCCGCGTTCGTCTTCTCCGCGATCCGCGTCGGCGGGCTGGCGGGCCGTACCGCCGACGAGCGGGTCGCGCTGCGGCTCGGCCTGCTCGGCCAGGAGACGACGGGGCCTGGGGGCATCGCCTTCGCCCTGCGTACCATCCCGGTGGCGGTGCGCATGGCCGAACGGGTGGCCGCCCTCGCGCCCCGGGCCTGGGTCATCAACTTCACCAACCCGGCCGGCATGATCACCGAGGCCATGAGGAGCGTGCTCGGCGACCGGGTGGTCGGCATCTGCGATTCGCCCGTCGGGCTGATCCGGCGGGCCGCCGCCGCCCTCGGCCTCGATCCGGCGCGCGTGTCGCCCGACTACGTGGGGCTCAACCACCTGGGCTGGCTGCGCGGGCTCACCCACGAGGGCCGTGACGTGCTGCCCGGCCTGCTCGCCGACGACGTGGCGCTGCGGCGGGTCGAGGAGGCCAGGGTCTTCGGCGCCGACTGGGTGCGGACCCTGGGCGCGCTGCCCAACGAGTACCTGTACTACTACTACTTCACCCGCGAATCGGTCGCCGCCCTCAGTGGTCCCGAGCCCACCCGTGGCGAATCCCTGGTCGGGCAGCAGAACCGGTTCTACGCGGCCGTGCGGGAGCGGCCCGAGCACGCCCTCACCGAGTGGGTCAGGACCCGCAGGGAACGCGACGCGTCGTACATGGCCGAGACCCGCGACGTCGCCGACGCCGGGGAGCGTGACGCCGCCGACCTGGAGGCGGGGGGCTACGAGGGCATCGCGCTCGCCCTCATGGCGGCGCTGGCCCGCGGCGAGTCGTCCACCATGATCCTCAACGTCCGCAACGGCAGCGCCGTACCGGGGCTGCCGGCGGAGGCGGTTGTCGAGATCCCCTGCGTGGTCGACGGCTCGGGCGTCCGGCCGCTGGCCACCGGCCCGCTGTCCGGCCACTTCCTGGGGCTCGTGCAACAGGTCAAGGCGGTCGAGCAGACGACCATCGAGGCGGCGCTGACGGGCTCGGCCCGCCTGGCCGTCGAGGCGTTCGCGCTGCACCCGCTCGTCGACTCGGTCGGCACGGCCCGCGAGCTGCTGGACGGCTACCGCGCCGCCATCCCCGAACTGGCCGCCGTCCTGCCGGGCTCGCCCTGACCTTCGGATGACCTACGTAGGTACCTACGCACACCTAATGGGTACCCATACGGGGGTTTATCCCGTCTACTCCGTGGCGTTCCCCGGGGCAGGCTGAGTGCTTGACATGGGCTCACCGAACGACGGTAAAGAAAGGTACGAGCCATGTGCCAGCACCAACCACAGTGCCCGCCGGCGGATGCCCCGCATCATGATTCGGCCCGCATGGTGGCCTTCCACCCAGAACAGGGGTGGGGGCTGCTCTGCAACGGTGTCGTCATCTTCGACGACTCCGGCGAACTGCTGCCCGATGGGCGGAGCATCTCCACCGGACCTCTGTGCTCCGGGAAGGCGGCGTGAAACGCATGACCCCGAACCGGCTCCTGGCCTTCGCCGACGGCCTGCTGACTCGCGCCGTCCCCGGCGTGGTCGACCGTACGGCCTCATGGGTGTTGTCGTGCGCGCCCTCCGCCGTCCCCAGCGCCCAGCGCATGACCCGCACCCGGCTGGAGTTGTGGGGGCTGCAGGACCAGGCCAAGGTGGCCGAACTGCTCGTCGCCGAGCTGGTGACCGACGCGCTGCGCCACGGCATGGACCGGATCCGGGTCACCCTCAGCGCCGAGGACGGCCTGCTGCGCTGCGAGGTCGAGCACCCCGAGCCTTCGCGGCACCGGCCACCGACCGGGGCGCGAGCACAGCCTGCTGTCCGACCTGGCCTGCTGCTGGGGCACCGCCCGTACCTGCGAGGGGAAGGTCGTGTGGTTCGAGCTTCCCGCGCCGGGACTGGTCTGATCCGGTACTTGTCTGAAAGGAATGTCAACGTGCGAAAGAGCCGGATCCGCAGAACGCGGAGACCGACCGACCCTCACACTCCCGACCTGCGGACGCCGTCGGGGCGGCCGCTGCCCTACTGATCCGGCTGCTCGCCGATCCAGACGGCGATCTGGGCGCGCGAGTGGTAGCCGAGCTTGCTCAGGATGTGTTCGATGTGCCCCTCGGCGGTCCGTTGAGAGATCACCAGGGAGGCGGCGATCTCCTTGTTGGTCAGCCCCTGGGCGACCAGGTGGGCGATCTCCGTCTCCCGTGGGGTCAGCGGACCCGACCTGCCCTTGACCGGCCGCTCGCCGACGCGCGTTTCCTCCCCGAGCGCGTAGGCGAGCGCGTCGTCGTAGGAGAGCCCGGCGCCGCGCTTGACCGCGGTGTCGAACGCCTGCTCGCCCAGCTCCTGGCGGGTGATCCGGACGCATCCGTGGTGATAGCCGGAGAGATGGCCGTAGCCCGACAGCGGCGCTCCGATCGCCTGCCAGACCGTGTCGAGGATGCCGAGGAGCAGGGCCGCCCGCTCGTACCGCTTCTCGGTGGCGGCGATCCAGGCCAGCACCTCCAGGTTGATTCCCACCCCGAGCGGGTCGTCGATCTCGCGGTTGAAGACGAGGCTGCTGGTCTCGAGCTCTGTCGCGCGCGTGAGGTCGCCCTGCCGCCACACCTCCACGCCGAGCGCCATCATCATGTAGGCCCGATGCCAGCCTTCCCCGTGGGCGTCGGCCAGGGCCAGGCACTCCTCGCCCAGTGCGATGGCCTGCCGCGAGTCGCCGCGGAAGGAGTACGCCAGCGACAGCCTGACGAGCGCCAGAGCCGTACCCACGGGGTCGCCGGTGGCGCGGTGGCGGGCCAGCGCCTCCTGGTAGAGCGCGACGGCGGACTCGTCGTCGCCCTCGCACATGGCGATCATCCCGGAGAAGAGGGCGACGTAGGCGAGGACGGGCTCCAGCCCCAGCCGCTCCCCGATGGAGCGGCTCTCCTCCAGCATCGCCGCGGCGGAGGCGGTGTCGGCCTGGATGATGGCCAGCCAGGCGTTGGCCCACAGCGCCCGCGCGCGGGTCTGGCTCGGTTCGGTGTGGACGGCCAGCCCCCGCTCCAGCCAGCGGCGGCCCTCCCCCAGGTAGTAGCCGGTGATCCAGTGGTAGAGCAGGTCGGCGGCCAGGTCGAGGCCGTCCGTGACCTGCTCGGGGTCGCCGAAGCAGTGCTCGAGAGCGGTGTGCAGGTTGGCGTGCTCCATCCGCAGCCGGGTGAACCAGTCCGCCTGCGCCGGCCCGAACCGCTGCTCCCACGCCTGTGCCGACAGCGCGCGGAAGTAGTCGCGGTGCCGCCGCTGCAGCGCGGCCTGCTCGCCCGTGGCGGCGAGCTTCTCCATGCCGTACTGGCGGATGATCTCCAGCAGCCGGTAGCGCGCCTGCGACCCGTGCTCCTCCCTGATCAGGATGGACTTGTCCACCAGGCCGCACACCAGGTCGAGAATCTCCTCGCGGGTCAGGCCGTCGCCGGCGCAGACGGCCTCGGCCGCCTCCAGGTCCAGCCCCCCGGAGAACACCGACACGCGCGCCCACAACGCCTGCTCCTTCTCCGAGCACAGCGCGTAGCTCCAGTCGATCAGTGACCGGAGCGTCTGGTGGCGCGGCAGTACGGCCCGCGACCCGGCGGTCAGCAGCCGGAACCGGTCGTCCAGGCGCTCGTACAACTGCTGGACGGACAGCGCGCGCAACCTGACGGCGGCCAGCTCGATCCCGAGCGGCAGGCCGTCCAGCCGCCGGCAGATCCCCACGACGACGTCCCTGTTGTCCTCGGTGACGGCGAACGACGGCAGGACGGCCCTGGCCCGCTCGGTGAACAGGCACACCGCGTCGCACGTGGCGAGCGACTCGAGGGGGACTCGCGGGCCGTCCTGGTCGGGCAGCGGGAGTGTGGGCACGGCGAGGGTCTGCTCGCCCGCGATTCCCAGGGCCTCCCGGCTGGTGGCCAGGATGCGCAGCCCGGGCGCGGACCGCAGCAGCGCCTCGGCCAGCACGGCGCATTCGCGCACCAGATGCTCGCAGTTGTCGAGGATCACCAGCGCCTGCTTGTCCCGCAGATACTCGGTGAGCACCTCCATGGGCGACTTGAGGCTGTGGTCGGGGATCTCCAGCGCTTCGAGCACGATCTGGGGGACCATGTCCGGGTTCTCCACCGCGGCCAGCTCCACGAACCACACGCCGCCGCGGAAGTCGCGCGCCAGGTCGAGCGCGACCCGCAGGGCCAGCCGGGTCTTGCCGACGCCGCCGACACCGACCAGGGTCACCGCATGCGAGGTGGGCAGACATCGTTTGACCTCGGCCATCTCGTGCCTGCGGCCTACGAAGCTGGTCACCTCGGCCGGCAGCCGGGTGTTGGTCGTCTGCGCTCTCATCGATACCCCGTCGCATCGCACGTGTGGAAGTGCAACCTCAGGATCCTCGTCGCGATTCCTTACAAAACGGTAAAACGTGACGGAAAGGACATAGGCGTAGGGTGGGGCGTATCGGCTCGGCCCCTACGGCATGGGTGCTTTCATGGGCGTGGCATCGAGGAGTTCGCAGGCCCGCGGGCTACCGGCCGAGCTGACCAGCTTCGTGGGCCGTCGGCACGAGATAGCCGAGGTCAAACGGCTGCTGGGCGGCTCCAGGCTGGTGACCCTCCTCGGCGTGGGCGGCGTCGGCAAGACCAGGCTGGCCCTGCGGGTCGCGGCCGACGTGCGGCGCGCGTTCCGCGACGGCGTGTGCCTGGTCGAGCTCGCGGCACTGGAGTCCCCCGAGCTGCTCGTCCAGACGGTGATCGAGACGCTGGAGATCGTGAACCTGTCGACGCGGCCCCCGATGCGCGTGCTCACCGACCACCTGCGCGACCGGCAGATGCTCATGGTCCTCGACAACTGCGAGCACCTGCTGCACGACTGCGCCGTCGTGGCGGAGACGCTGGTGCGCTCGGCACCCGACCTGCGGATTCTCACGACCAGCCGGCAGGTGCTCGGCGTCGCGGGCGAGCAGACGATGGTCGTGCCGTCGCTGCCGCTGCCCGATGGCGTCGTGTCACACCAGTCAGACGCGGTCCGGTTGTTCGCCGAGCGGGCCGGTGCCGTACTGCCCGGATTCGCGGTCACCGACGACAACAGGGACACCGTGGTCCAGATCTGCCGAAGCCTGGACGGCATCCCGCTGGCGATCGAGCTGGCGGCCGCCCGGCTGCGCGCCATCTCCGTGGAGCAGTTGCTGGAGCGGCTGGAGGACCGCTTCCGGCTGCTCACGACGGGATCGCGGGTGATGCTGCCCCGCCAGCGGACGTTGCGGGCGCTGATCGACTGGAGCTACGCCCTGTGCACCGAGCAGGAGCGGCTGCTGTGGGAGCGGCTGTCGGTGTTCTCCGGCAGCCTGGACCTCGACGCGGCCGAGCACGTGTGTTCGGGCGACGGCATCGCCGCCGAGGAGACCATCGACCTGGTGATCGGTCTGGTGGACAAGTCCATCCTCATCAGGGAGGAAAGCGGGGGGCAGGCGCGCTACCGGCTGCTGGAGACCATCCGTCAGTACGGCAGAGACCGCCTGCGCGAGTCCGGCCAGGAAGAACGGCTGCGCCGCCGCCATCGCGACTGGTACCGGGATCTGGTGCTGCGCGCGCACCACGACTGGTTCGGGCCCGGCCAGGTGGTCTGGTACCAGCGCCTGCGCACCGAGCACGACAACCTCCGCACCGCCCTCGAGTTCTGCCTCTCCACGCCGCAGGAGGCGCAGGACGGCCTGGCCATCGCCACGGCGCTGCGCTTCTACTGGATCGCGGCCGACTGCCCCCAGGAAGGGCGGAGCTGGCTCATCCGGTTGCTCGCCGCCGACGACCGGCCGACTCCCACCCGCGCCTGGGCCCTGTGCATCAAGGCGCGGCTCGCCGTCCTGCAGAGCGACTTCCCGACGGCCGCGACCCTGCTGCAGGAGTGCGGGAAGCTGGCCCGCCGGTTCGACGATCCGGCGCTCACGGGTGCCGCAGCGTACGTCACCGGCTTCGCGGCCCTGCTCCAGCGGGATCTGTCCCGGGCGCGGACCCTTCTCGAGCAGGCGCTGGAGTGCGGCCGCAGGACCGGCGACCAGATCACCGTCGTCAACTCGTTGCTCTACCTGGCCACCACGTACTCGTCGCTCGGCGACTCGGGCCGGGCCGTCGAGACGTTCGAGGAATGCCTGGCGCTCTGCGAGCCGCGCCACGAGAACTGGTTCAGGTCCTACGCGCTGTGGACGTACGGGATCGAGGTGTGGACGCAGGGCGACGCGCGGCGGGCGGTCGAGATGGAACGCGAGGCCATCAGGCTCAAGGAGCCGTTCGACGACCGCCTGGGCATCGCCCTGTGTATCGAGGTCCTGGCCTGGATCAGCGGCGGCGAGGGTGACGGCGAGCGCGCGGCCCTGCTCCTGGGCGCGCTGCGGGAGATCTGGCGCTCCTTCGGCGGCCCCCTGTTCGGCTATCTGGCCGACCATCACGACGCCTGCGAACAAGCGGCCAGGCAGAGCCTCGGCGAGAAGCGGTTCGAGGCCGCCTTCCGCAGGGGCATGGCGCTCACCCCCGACGAGGCGCTGCGGTACGCGATGCGGGAGGGCACGCCGGAGCACGAGCCGGCACGAACGTCCTCACCGCTGACCCGCAGGGAGATGGAGATCGCCCGGCTGGTCGCCCAGGGCATGAGCAACAAGGCGATCGCGGCCGCGCTGGTGATCGCCCAGCGCACCGCCGAGGGACACGTCGAGCACATTCTCGGCAAGCTCGGGTTCACCTCGCGCGTCCAGATCGCCGCCTGGGTCGGCCAGCTGGACCAGGCCGAGGACGGAGGTACGTCGTGAGCCCGCCCATGGAGACGTCCAGTTTCGTCGGGCGCAGGCACGAGGTGTCGCAGGCCAGAAGGATGCTGTCGCACACGCGGCTGCTGACGCTGACCGGCACGGGCGGAGTCGGCAAGACGCGGCTGGCAGGCAGGATCGCAGAGACGCTCGCGCACGCGTACAAGGACGGCGTGGAGGTCGTCGAGCTGGCCACGCTGGAGTCCGGGCACCTGCTGGCGCCGACCGTCGCCGCCGCGCTCGGCCTGCGGGACGCGGGGCCCGATCCGGTGACCGTACTGGTGAACTATCTGGCGGACAAGCGGATCCTGCTCGTGCTGGACAACTGCGAGCACCTGCTCGACGACTGCGCCCTGCTCGTGGACCGGCTGCTGCGGGGCGCTCCACGGTTGCGGATCCTGGCGACCAGCCGGCAGACCCTGGGGGTGAGCGGCGAGCACGTGCTGCCCGTCCCGTCGCTGTCCGTGCCGACACTGTCCGTGCCCGACCACGGTCACCCGGCCCGCGACCTCGCCCGGCACGACGCGGTACGGCTGTTCGTCGACCGCGCGGCCGGGGTGTGGCCCGGCTTCTGCCTCGACGTGGGCAACGCGGCGTACGTGGCGCGGCTGGCCCGGCGGCTTGAGGGGATCCCGCTGGCGATCGAGCTGGCTGCGGGACGGCTGGACACGGTGCCGCTGGAACAGCTCGTCGGCGACCTGGAGGAACGCTTCGACGAGCAACTGGAGGGGGGCCGGGCCACGCTGCCGCGCCACCGGACGTTGCGCGCGACCATGGACTGGAGCTTCGACCTCTGCTCCCCCGCCGAGCGACGCCTGTGGGCTCGGCTTTCGGTGTTCCCCTGCGGCGCCGACCTCGATACCGCGGAGGCCGTGTGCTCCGGCGACGGGATCGACCCCGCCGACGTCATCGACCTGCTGGACGGGCTGGTGGACAAGTCGGTCCTGGTGTGCGAGCGGCGGCAGGGCGGGGCCACGTACCGGATGCTGGAGAGCATCCGCGCGTACGGCTGCGCGCGGCTGGATTCCGCGGAGGCCAGGGCGCTGCGCGGGCGGTACGTCGACCACTACCGCGACGTGGCCGAACGGCGGCGGATCGACCGGATCGTCCCCGACCAGCTGGAAAGCTACCGGTTCCTGCGGCGGGAGCTGCCCAACGTGCGCGCCGCGCTCGAGATGTGCCTGAGCGAACCGGGCACGGCCGTCAAGGGGCTGGAGATCGCGGCGGTGATGTGGTGCTACTGGCTGCTGGCCGGGTCGCTCACCGAGGGCAGGTACTGGCTGGAACGCGGCCTGAACCTGGTGCCCGAGGCGTGCGCCGCGCGGGCGACGGCGCTCTGGGTGGACAGCCTGTTCGCCCTCCGCCAGGGCGACCTGGCCGCCGCGACGCCGAGACTCGAGGAGTGCCACACCGTGGCGCGGCAGGCGGGCAACGAGGATGTCCTGCCGTTCGCCATCCACACCTCCGGTGTCGCGGCGTTCTCCGCCGGCGACCCGCGGCGCGGCCTGGCGCTCCTGGAGGAGTCGCTCGCCCTTCACCGCGCCGCCGGCGACATCGACAGCGTGGCCTTCACCCTCTACTACGCGGCCGCCTACGGCTCGATGGAGGAGCCCGCGCGAGCCGCCGCGTTCGGTGAGGAGCTGCTGGAGCTGAGCGAGGCGCGCCATGCCCTGATCTCACGCGGTCACGGGCAGCTTTCGCTCGGCATCGCCGCATGGAACCTGGGCGACTTCGTCAGGGCGGAGGCGCTGGTGAGCGAGGCCGCCGAGTTCACCAGGGAGATCAACGACCGGTGGTGCCTCACGCAGTGCGTGGAGGTGCTGGCGTGGACCGCCGGCGCTCGGGGGGATCACGAAAGGGCCGCCAGGATGCTCGGCGCGGCGCACGCGTTGTGGCAGGCGGTGGAGGCTTCGCCGACCGGGCTGTGGTACCACGCGCGGTGGCACGAACACTGTGCGGCGCAGTCCCGCCGGCGGCTGGGCGAACGGTCGTTCACGGCGGCCTTCCGCGACGGTGCCAGGCAGGGCCTGGACCGCAGAGCCGTCTGCGAGGTCGGCGCATGACGGGCCCAGACCCGGGACGAAGGGGCGTCTCGGCGGTCGAGCGTGTGCCGGTGTCAGGAGTGATCGGCCAGGTCAGGGCATATGCCGTGGGCCGCGGTCGCGATAGGGTGAGCGGAGCCTCGATCCGATTGGGCCGGGAATCCGCGTGATGGAGGCATCATGGAGCACAACGGGGGGCTTCGCGGCTGGGCTATGTCGGGCCTGCGTGTTCTTGCCGTGGCAGGCGCCTACTTCGCGGCCGCGAAGCTGGGGCTTCAGCAGGAGCTGGTCCGTGGGCAGGTCACACCATTGTGGCCCCCGACGGGCATCGCCCTGGCCTGCCTGCTCCTCATGGGTGTGCGCATCTGGCCGGGGATCACCCTGGGGGCCTTCCTCGTCAACGTGACGATCGGGCCGACGATTCTCGCCGTCGCGGCGATCTCCGTGAGCAACACGCTCGCGCCCCTGTGCTCCTACCTCCTGCTCACCAGCGTCGGCTTCCGCCGTACGATGAACCGGCTGCGGGACGCGCTCGCTCTGGTGTTCCTCGGCGCCCTGACCGGCATGCTGGTCAGCGCCACGCTGGGCAGCGGTGTGCTGTTCCTGTCCGGCGTGCTGGAGCCGGGTGAGTTCTGGGGGACGTGGTCCGTGTGGTGGACGGGCGACGCGATGGGCGTGCTGGTGATCACGCCGCTCCTGCTGGTGGCCGCCCGCCCGATCGGCCTGCCGCAGGGCGTTCATCCGGCCAGGTACGTCGAGGCGGCGGCATTGCTGGTGAGCACGCTCGTGGTGACGCTGGTGGCGACGATGAGCCCGGTCAATCTGCTCTACCTCGTCTTCCCCTTCCTGATCTGGGCGGCCCTGCGTTTCCGGCTGCCCGGCGCCGCGGTGTGCGCGCTGATCGTCACGACCGTCGCGATCGTCTCCGCCGCGCACGGCAGCGGCCCGTTCGCCCGCCACGACCTGCTCCTCAACATGGTCTCCCTGCAGGTCTTCAACGGGTCGGCGGCGTTGACCGCGCTGCTGCTCGCGGCGATCATCGCCGAGCGGAACCAGGCGCACCGGAACATCGAACAGATCTGCGCACGGCTCATCGAGATGGCGGTCCGCCTCGAACGAGGCCAGGCCGCCGCGCCCCGGCCCTCCACCCGCCCCGGACGGCAACCGCCGGCCAACCGCGCCGACAGCGGCTCATACTGACGACCCGACCCCGCCCGAGTGGCGGTCACTCACCGCCGATGTCGATCTCGTACGCCTGGTAGAGCAGGTCGGCCCCGCGCCGCCGGTGCCGGCTCAACGCCGACAGCGTCGCGGTCAGCCGCGCTCTCACGCGCTCCATGGCGGCCTCGTCGGACGCCGACAGCTCCTGCTCGGCGGCGGCGAGCTCGGCGGTGATCTCGCCGTGCTCCCGATGCAGCCGCCGCAGCAGGCCATCCAGCCGTGGCGCCTCCACCCGGATCTCCTCGAACAGACCCTCAGGACCCTCGACGATCGACACGTGAGCGGCGAACGCCTCTCGCAACCGCGCCACGACCGGCGCCAGCTCACGAGCCCAGTCGTGGGCTCCTCCCGCCGGCGGCGCGGCCAGCGCCAGTTCGAGCGCCCCACAGGCACGATGAAGATGCGCGCGGCGCATCCGGAGCGTCAGGAGCTCATCCTCAGCAGGCGTGACGGGATCGTCGGACATGGCTTCTACCCGATCGCACGTTGCCACGGCCCGAGCCGTATGCAGACATCTTCCACCGTACGACCGCGACGCGCGGATTGACATCCCCGCAGGGCACCTCCGACCCTGCGCGGAAAGGCCCCATCCGTCAAACGTCCGAAAAACTTCAGAAAATCGCGCCCGCCCCCCGTTAAAGAATCGGCCACGTTTACTGCCTTCGCGGGTAGAGCCCTGTTATCATGCCCCGCTTTTCCACTCGGCGCCGCTATTTTTCGGTGACATCGGCGCCATTTCGCCACGTTGACATGAGGTTTGCGGCAGAGGTTACCTGAAGTATGCCTAGATCGCCGTGGACCGGCGACAGGTCTGCGGTGCGAAGGTCCGGAGGAGCGAGTCCGATCTCTGGCGGGGGACGCCTATGGCCACGTACGAGTACCGCTGCCCCGACTGCGGGCTGTTCGAGGTGCATCTGCCGATAGGGACCGCCACCGCGGTTCGCGACT
Source organism: Nonomuraea sp. NPDC059194 (assembly GCF_042754765.1). Lineage (NCBI taxonomy): Bacteria > Bacillati > Actinomycetota > Actinomycetes > Streptosporangiales > Streptosporangiaceae > Nonomuraea > Nonomuraea sp. NPDC059194. The sequence continues at coordinate 487,695 of NZ_JBHZBH010000002.1, forward strand.
GCGTGGCGTGTCACCGTCCGGCCCCTCGGATCTTCTCCTCGCCGTACCTCAGCCGGGTGCCCTCGGCGGTGGCCGCCGCGCGCACCCTCGAGGAGCAGAGCCGGGATGCACCCGAGGTCGTCACCAGCATGCCGCCGCCCAGGCGACGCCCGCAGCCGCAGCATCCGGCGCTGCCACGCCTGCCCCGACCTTGACCAACAGAAGCAGCGACAACATCAGGAGGTGCGTGGCTCATGGGAGCCGTCGGACTCATCTACGTCGGCGCCGTGCTCTTCATCAACGGGATGATGCTCCTGAAGAAGGTTGAACCTCGCGCGGCAGCCATCCTCAACCTCTTCGTCGGGGCCCTGCAGGTGATCACACCCACCGTGTTGATCATCATGAGCGGCGGGGACCCGAACACGATCCTCGGCGCGTCGGGGATCTATCTGTTCGGTTTCACCTATCTGTATGTCGGAATCGGCCTGCTGGGCGGTTTCGACTCCACGGGAGTCGGCTATTTCTCCCTGTTCGTGGCCGTCATGGCGCTCGGATACTCCTACGCGAACTTCCAGCTTCTGGGCGATCCGGCGTTCGGCGTCATCTGGCTCTACTGGGCGTTCCTGTGGTTCCTCTTCTTCGTGCTCCTGGGCTTGAAACACGAGCAGATCACCAGGTACACGGGCTGGGTCACAGCGATCCAGGGATGGGTCACGGGCGCGATTCCCGCCTTCATGATCCTCACCGGCTACTGGCAGAACACGGGTCTCATCGCCGTCGTTCTCGCCGTGTTCGGCCTGGTGGTCTTCATCGGGCTGTGGCCGCTGACCCGGGGGCGGGAGCCCACCGCGGCGGCGCCGGCCCCGGGCGACGAGGCGGTGGGCGCCCGCGACCGGACGCGCCGCCCCCGCTGGACCTGACGCGAGAACCGCGGAGCGGAAAGGAGGTGGTGTGTACGCGCTGATTCCCGATAGCAGCACAACCAAGAAAGGCATTTCATCATGCCCAACGTCGTATTCACCATCGACCAGTCGAAATCAATGCGCGACCAGAAGATACCCGGGCACAACCGATGGCACCCAGATATTCCGGTGGCCGACATGGTACGCCCAGGGGACGAGTTCCGGGTCGAATGCAGGGAATGGACCGACGCCCAGATCGGCAACAACGACTCCGCGAACGATGTGCGCGACGTCGACCTGAGCGTCACACACATGCTGAGCGGACCCATCGGGATCGATGGCGCCGAGCCCGGCGACCTCCTGGTCGTCGACATCCTTGACCTCGGGCCGGTACCGCAGCAGGTCGGGGACGCACCGGGACAGGGATGGGGCTACACCGGCGTGTTCGCCAAGGCGAACGGCGGCGGGTTCCTGACCGATTACTTCCCCGACGCCTACAAGGCGATCTGGGACTTCCACGGCCAGGTCGCCACCTCCCGCCACCTGCCAGGCGTGCGCTACACCGGCATCACCCACCCCGGCCTGTTCGGCACCGCACCGTCGGCCGACCTGCTCGCGGCCTGGAACCGCCGGGAGCAGGCTCTCATCGACACCGACCCGCAGCGGGTACCGCCGCTCGGCCTGCCGCCACTGGCCGACAACGCCCTCGGCGGTACGGCAAGCGGCGAGGCGGCGCAGCGGATCGCCAGCGAGGGCGCCCGCACCGTTCCCGCCCGGGAGAACGGCGGCAACCACGACATCAAGAACTTCACCCGCGGAGCCAGGGTCTTCTACCCGGTCCACGTGAAGGACGCGAAGCTCTCCGGAGGTGACCTGCACTTCAGCCAGGGTGACGGCGAGATCACCTTCTGCGGCGCGATCGAGATGGGCGGCTACATCGACTTCCACGTCGACCTCATCAAGGGCGGCATGGAGAAGTACGGCATCATGACCAACCCGGTCTTCATGCCAGGCAACGTCGAGCCCCGCTACTCCGAGTTCCTCTCGTTCATCGGGGTCTCGGTCGACCACGACACCGGCACCAACTACTACCTCGACGCGACGGTGGCCTACCGCAGGGCCTGCCTCAACGCCGTCGAGTACCTCAAGAGGTGGGGCTACACCGGCGAACAGGCCTACCTGCTGCTCGGCTCGGCTCCCATCGAGGGACGCGTCAGCGGGATCGTCGACATTCCCAACGCCTGCTGCTCGCTCTACCTGCCCACCGCGATCTTCGACTTCGACGTCCGGCCGAACCCGGAGGGGCCGGTCAGGAAGGAGCGCGGGCAGTGCGCCGTGACGAGCTGACCGCCACGGCACTTGAGAGAGGACCGGCCACCGCGCGATCGCGCGGTGGCCGGTCGTACCCCACCCCGCCACCAACCCAGGTAGAAAAATCAGCAAAAATCCGGTTATCCTCACATTAAGTCGCAAACCCCGACATATCTCCGAACTGGGGGTCACACCCGAGCCGGTGTGCGCGCCTGCCAATTCGAAGGGTTGATCTATGAACAACGACGCCGTGTGGGTCCGAAGCGTGACGGGCATCCAACTGCACCACACGACAGACCTCCAGGACGCCAGCCGATTCCTGGGCAATGCGGTGATGGCCCTGCGGGCGGCGCACGTGCGAACCGGTGACGACGAGTACACCGACCTCGCCGCCCAGCTCAAGGCCATGGTCGAGAAGACGCGGACGCTGGAGACGCAGGCCAGGGAGCGCATGCACGGACTGCACTCGACAGATCCTGAGCAGTTCGTCCGCTGCCGCGAGGGCGAGGAGCCGTGGCCCGACGAGATCCAGGCGGGTTTCGTTCCGCGCCACACCTGCAACGATCAGTGCCTCTACCACGACAACAACGTGCTCAACGCGATCATGCAGTGCATCTGCGGCCGTCCCCCGTGCCGCGCGTGCGCCATCGCGGGCACGCCGTGAGTGTGAGTACGGCGGGTCGTCACGCGGGCTGATCCCAGATGTCGGGGGTGTCCGGCGCGGTCACGGGCTGGTCGGCGGTCCATTCGAGGGCCGCGCGCGCGTTGTCGAGATCGTCGGTGGCGATCACGATCTTCACGCCGCCGAAGGTGGTGTAGGCGAGGTCGATGTTGACGCTCGCGTCGGCCAACTGCCTCGCCAGCTCGCCGAGCGTGCCCGGCCGGTCGGCGATGTCCACCACCAGCACCGGGCGGGCGTCCGCGACTCCCATTCCCGCGGCTTCCAGCGCCTCCTGGCATCTGTCGGCGGCCTCGTCCTCGACGAGCAGGTGGACGATACCCTTGCCCTCGCCCGTGAAGGCCGCCAGGCCCAGGATGTTCACGCCGGACTCGCCGGTGACCTCCCCGAGTCGGGCCAGCTCACCCGGCTGATCATTGAGAATGACAGCTATATCCGTCGACATCGCTTCTCAATCTTCTCACCAGGGAAGAAATGCGACAATCGGGTGGGCCCGGTCAGCCGCGGCGGCGCGGTAGCCGTACCGTGAGCAGCTTGGCGCGCGGCGCCACCCGGCCCGCCAGCTCGAAGAGCGCCTCGGTGCGGGTGCGGTCGGCGTCGAGGTGGGTGAAGAGGTTGACTCCCAGGTAGAACGTCATCGAGGCATAGGCGAGCTCGCGCGGCGGCAGGAGCTTGGCCAGCGGGGAGCCGCCGATCACCCGCTCCAGCGTGACCTCGATGAAGTCGATCCACGGGTCGGTGCGCTTGACGATCTCCGCGCGCAGCTCCGGCTTCGCGACGCTCGCGCCGACCAGCTCCGACACCATCGTGATGTGCCCGCCCTCCAGGTCGGCGCGGTAGATCTCGGTGGCCGCCGCCACCAGCTCCTCCAGCGTGCGGACCTGCGCCACCTTCTCCTGGTAGGCGGCCATGCGCGCGTCGGCCGCGCGGTCGAAGGCGGCCAGCAGCAGCTGGTCGACGCCGCCGAAGTGGTAGAAGACCAGCGCCGAGTTGACGCCCGCCGCCTTGGCGATCACGCGGGCGCTGGCACCCGCGTACCCCTCCTCGCGCAGCGTCCGCCCGGCGGCCTCGATGAGGCGATCCCTTGTCTCCTGCGTCATGATCCTTCATCATACGGTTTAACCGAGTGATTAAACCGATCGATCAAGGGGTGGCCGTGCAGGAGAAGCACGCCAAGAGGGTCCTGGCCGGTGTGCTCGTCGCGCTGTTCACCGGCCTGCTGGCCTACAAAGTGCTGCGCGCCGGCCACCTGGAGCAGACGGCGGTGTTCTACGTGGGCGTCCCGGCCGTCATCGCCATCACCGTCGTGCTCGCGGCGCGGCCCAGATCGGCGACGGGGATGATCATGGCGGTGCTCACCGTCGCCCTGGCGCTGGCCGGGCCGCTGCTCGGCGAAGGCATCGTCTGCCTGGTGTTCGCCGCGCCGCTGTTCTACCTCGTCGGCGCGCTGATCGGCCTGTTCGTCGACCACGTCGGCAGGCGGGCCAAGGGGCTGAACGCGCTGGCGGTGCCGTTACTGCTGCTCGTGGCCGTCGAGGGCGCGGGCGAGGCCACGTCGCTGCCCCGCCTGGAGCGGGTGAGCGCGACGCGGGCCTTCGCCGGGGACATAGAACGGTCGCTTGCCTCGACACTGCCTGCCTTCCGGCCGTACGAGTCGGCGCTGCTGCGGCTCGGCTTCCCCACGCCGCTCCTGGCCACGGGCGAAGGGCTCGAGCCGGGGGCCACCCGGGAGATCACCTTCAGTCCGCGCAGGTCGCTGGGCCTCGGCGCGCAGGCCGAGCCGCGCGCGATGACGCTGCGGGTCAAGCAGCGGGCGCCGGGCAGGGTGGTGTTCACCGTGGTCAGGGACACCACGCTGGCTCGCTGGCTGGAGCTGCGCGAAGCCGAGTTCGCCTGGTCGGCCGGGCGGCTGACGGTGTCGCTGAGCTACCGCAGGACCTTCGACCCGTCCTGGTACTTCGGCCCGCTCCAGCGCTACGCGCTCACCCAGGCCGCCGACTACCTCGCCATCACCTTCGCCACGCCCGCCACCCCGCCTGCCGCTCCCTCCGCCAGTTCCCTCGCCGCCGCCTTCGCCACGCCCGCCGCCCCCTCCGCGACCGCGAACGCCGTCGGGCCGCATGCCGGTGGCGGCTCGTGAGCCCCGCGCTCATCCGGGCCGTGGGTCTGATGGCACCGCTGCTCTGCGTCGTCTTCGCCGTCGTCCTGCAGCGCCGCCTCCACCAACGACTCGACGAGCGGCGGATCGCCGCCGCGCTGCTGGCCACCGGGTGGAACCTCCTGGTGCTGGCGGCGGTCAACCTGGCCGGCTGGTGGAGCTTCCACGCCGAGGGCGGGGTGGTCGCGGGGATTCCCGTGGACCTGCTGCTCGGCTGGGCGCTGCTGTGGGGAGCGCTGCCCGCGCTGGCCTTCCCGCTCGCGCCGGTACCGCTCACCGCGGCGGCGCTGGCCTGGCTCGATCTCGCGCTCATGCCGCAGGCCGAACCGGTGGTGGTGCTCGGACCGCAGTGGCTCACGGGCGAGGCGGTGGCGATCGCCCTCGCGCTGGTGCCGGGGCTGCTCATCGCGCGATGGACGGTCCAGGGCAGCCACCTGAGGGTGCGGGCCGGCTTCCAGGTGCTGCTGGCGGCCGGGCTCGGGGTGCTGCTGCCGGTCACCGTCCTCGATGCGTGGCGGCAGCCGGGGTGGGCGCTGGCGCTCATGGCGCAGGCGCTCGCCGTACCAGGAGTGCTGGGGCTGGCCGCGGTGCGCGAGTTCGCGGTGTCCGGCGGGGGCACGCCGCTGCCGTACGACCCGCCGCGCCGCCTGGTGAGCGGCGGCCCCTACGCCTACGTCCGCAACCCCATGCAGGTGGCGATGACCGGCGGCTACCTCCTGCTCGCCGTGCTCGACGTGCGCCTGCTCGGCGCGGCGGCGATCTCGTTCGCGTACGGCGCGGGCCTGGCCGCCTGGCACGAAGGCGACCAGCTCGACCGGCGGTACGGCCAGGCGTGGCACGACTACCGCGCCCTGGTACGCCCCTGGGTGCCCAGGCTCCGCCCGGCCATGCCGCCCGCGACGGTCTACGTCGCCTCGGACTGCGCCCGGTGCGGCCAGGTGGGCGCGTGGATCGAACGGCACCGGCCGGTGGGGCTCGCCGTGGTCCCTGCCGAGGGACATCCGGCCGGACTGCGGCGGATCACCTACGAACGGCCCGGCGGCCCGAACGCCCAGGGCGTGGCGGCGATCGCACACGTGCTGACCCACATCCACCTCGGCTGGGCGCTGGCGGGCTGGCTGCTCCTGCTGCCGGGAGTCCGGTGGTTCGCACAGCTGTGCGTGGACGCGCTGGGCGGCGAACCACGAGATCTGGTACACCACGGGTCCCCCTGATCAGGTCGTGCGTGCCGGGCCTTACCAGCCGGGCGCGACCAACCGGCGCCCGCTCATTCAGGACGGCAGCACCCAGTCGACCCGGGCGAGTCGTCCCCCTTCGAGGAGGTCGGCTCGTCGGCAGCGGAGGCTCCGGCGATCTTGTCCAGCCACTCCTGCGCCGGCTCGGCGTCGCCGTACTCGTCGTGCCAGTTCCACCACTCGTACGGCGGGGTCTGCGGATAGCCCTCGGGTGAGTCCTCCCACGCCTCCTGCCGTCCGAGCGCGGTCAGGTCGAGGTAGCTCCAGGTGCTCCCCATCGCCTCGTCGCCACGGTTGTTGACGAAGTAGGTGCGGAACACGCTGTCGCCGTCGCGGATGAACGCGTTCGTGCCGTGCCATTCGTCCACGCCGAAGTCGGCGTCGAACTCGTCGGTCATGGTGTACCAGGGCATCGTCCAGCCCATCCGCGCCTTCACCCGCTCGATGTCCGGCTGCGGCGCGCGCGAGGCGAAGACGAGGGTGGTGTCGCGGGCGTTCAGATGGGCGACGTGCGCGACCTGATCGGCTACCAGGGAACAGCCGCGGCAGGCGTGGTCGGGCCAGCCGTACACGCCGGGCTCGAAGAAGGCGCGGTAGACGACCAGCTGGCGGCGGCCCTCGAACAGGTCGAGCAGGCTCACCGTACCCTCAGGTCCGTCGAACGCGTATGCCTTCTCCACCGCCAGCCATGGCATCCGGCGACGCTCGGCGGCCAGCGCGTCGCGGGCGCGGGTCATCGCCTTCTCCTTCACCGGGAGCTGCTGACGCGCTGCCTCCCACTCCTGGGGCGTGACGATCGATGGGCTTTTCATCGTGCTGTCCACCTTCCAGTTCAGGTCGCTGCCGCTTCTTCAGCGGAAAGCCGTGGGCGCGGCCGCGACCGTTGGGTTGTCCTTCACCTGTGTTGATTCCCGGCGGGCCCGCTCTCGGACCGGTCGAGGTGGTCCTTCAACGCTTCGAGCGGGCCGTCCCAGTCGCGGGCAAGCGCGGCCAGGAACTGCTGCGCCACCTGCATCGGCGCCGAGCGCAGCCGGTAGCGCACGCGACGCCGTTCCCCTGGTTCGGCCGTCACCAGTCCGGCCTCGGTCAGCAGGGCCAGGTGCTTGGCGATCGCCTGCCGAGTGATCGGCAGGCGATGGGCCAGGTCCGTGGCCGTGGCCGGACCTCCCGCAGCAAGCGCGGCCAGAATCGCGCGCCTGCTCGGGTCGGCCAGGGCGATGAAGACCTGCTCAGCGATCGCCTCAGTGTCAGGCGGCATCAAGGTATTCGACCAGTTCGCCCAGCTCGCTCGCCCAGCCCTCGGTGTTGGCGTCGTACGCCTTGCGGTAGGCGTCCTCCGGCAGTTGCGCGAAGCCGGTTTCGACCACCCGCAGGCGCGTGCCAGCACCGACCGGTTCGAGCGTGAACTCGACATAGGTGCGGCGCGGATCGTCCTCGGGCAGGCCGTGGATGTTCCAGGTGAACCCGAACACCGTCGGCTCCTCCACCCGCTCCACCCGCATGTCGACCGTGAACCCGCCGGTCCACCTCAGCTGCGCCGACCCACCTGGACGCAGGTCGATCGTGGCCTCGTTGCCGAACCAGGAGCCCAGACCCTCGGCCGTGGTGAGCGCCGCCCACACCTTGCCCGGCGGGTGAGCGACCTCCACGGTCCGCTCGATGCGATCAGGAAAGCCCATGACAGCCTCCTCTAGCTTGTAGCAACCGAACGGTTGCCACACTATAGCAACCGAGTGGTTGCGTCAACGGTCGCGCTCGACCTGTCGCCTGCCCTCCCCTGAGGAAGGAACGCCTGCTCAGATGGGTCGACCGACATGACGGGGCGGCTCGCCTGACTGATCTTCATGCGAGATCGGTAATATCCGGCGAATGACCTTCCCCGGGAGCGACGAAGCAGCGGCCATCGGACCGTTCAAGGTGGTCCGGCTGTTGGGGGAAGGGGGAATGGGCCGGGTCTACCTCGCCACCTCCGCCAGCGGCAGGTCCGTGGCGGTCAAGGTGGTACGGCCCGAGCTCGCCGGCGACCCGACCTTCCGACGCCGGTTCAAGGCGGAGGCCGAGGCCGCCATGGCGGTCAGCGGCGCCTTCACCACACCCGTCGTGGACGCCGATCCCGACGGGCCGGTGCCATGGCTGGCCACCGTGTACGTGCCGGGCCCCTCGCTCCAGAGCGCGATCGAGACCGGCGGCCCGATGGCCGAGGCGCAGGTCCGGGTGCTCGGCGCCCGGCTCGCCGAGGCGCTGGCCGCGATCCATCGTGCCGGGATCATCCACCGGGATCTCAAGCCGTCGAACATCCTGCTCGCCGACGACGGCCCGCGGGTGATCGACTTCGGGATCAGCCGGGCCGCCGACGGCACCTCGCTCACCGCTACCGGCGGCGTCATCGGGTCGGCCGGGTACATGTCTCCCGAGCAGCTCGCCGGGCACGAGCTCTCCCCGGCGAGTGACGTGTTCGCGCTCGGCGCGGTGGTGGCCTTCGCGTCGACCAGCAGGCCCGCGTTCGGAACCGGCCCCTTCCAGGCGGTGATGTTCCGCGCCGCCTACGAGCCGCCCCAGCTCGACGGGGTCCCGCCGGGGCTCGTCGGACTGGTGGCCGCCTGCCTGGACAAGGATCCGCGGCGCCGGCCCGAGGTGGCCCGCTTGCCTGAGTTCTTCGCCACCCCTGGCCCGGCGGTGTCGCTGGAGGCAGCCGCGTCGCCGGGCACCCCCGGACCGCCCGGACCGCCCGGACCGCCCTGGACCCCCGGGACCCCTGGACCGCCCGGCACCCCCGGACCGCCCGGCATGCCCGGACCGCTCGGGACACCCTGGGCCCCTGGACCGCTCGGGACCCCCGGACCGCTGGAGACGGCCGTGTCGCCGGAGACGGTCGTGTCGCCGGAGACGATCACGTTGCCGCCTGAGCCGACGACGGCTCTACCGCCGCCGCCGAACCGGCGACAGCTGATCCTCGGTGGCGCCGCCATCGTGGCTGTCGCAGGTGGGACGGCCGCCGTCCTCGCCGCATCCGGAGGAGGCCGGCCCTCCAGGGGTGTCACGGCCACCAGCTCGCCGAGCCCCACCACAGGTGTGCAGCCCATCTGGACCCGCCAACTGTCCGGTGACCGCGCCGACCTCGCGACCCTGGACGGCATGCTCCTGTGCCTCGACAAGGCGGGGATCGACACTTTCGCGCTGAAGGACGGGAAGCCCGGATGGAAGGGCGAATCCAACTCTGCGGGGTTCTTTCCCAAGCTCGCGGGCGAGCGGATCTACATGCTCGGCCGCAACAACTCGATCAACGCCTTCGATCCACGCACGGGCGAGGAGCTGTGGATCTCCGAACTGAGCAGCGGCGAGCCTGAGCTGACCGCCCCCTACGGTTCCACGCTCGTGGTGCGGGATGAGAGCGATCGCCTGCACGGCCTCGACGCCGCGACCGGGAAACAGCGCTGGTCCTTCACCCCCGAGGACACCCTCTTGCTGGAGGGAGCCGCCAACCGGGGCGTCGTGATGGCGGTCACGCACGTCTACGATCCGCCCTCCTATGCCGCCTTCGCCGTCGGTAGCGGCAGGCCGCGCTGGTCCAGGCGGGGCACGTTGCACGCCCACTGCTCGGACGGCAAACGGTTCTACGTCCTCGACCCCGATCTGAACCTGGCGGCCCTGGACCCGCTCACCGGTCGTGAGATCTGGAGCATTCCCAGCCGCATGCCCCAGTACAGATCGTCGGCGCGCGAACCGTCCTACGAGCTGAACCTCGTGGGGAACACGCTCGTCTGCTCCTGCACCACGCCGTACAAAATCGCCGCCTTCGACGTGGCCACCGGCCGCCGCCGCTGGCCCGCCAAGTCCGCCACCTCACGGGCCTGGGCACAGTCCGGCCGGACGCTCCTGTACGTCAACAAAACGCTCAAGGGGAGCGACCTCCGCACCGGGGAGGACCTCTGGACCGGGGATGTCCCGGACGACGCGCCGTCGTTCATCGGCGGTGCGGAAACTCTCGTCTTCTTCGCGACGCCGGACGGCCTCCATGGCCGAGATGTCGAAAGCGGGCGACTGAGCTGGCATTTCCCCCATCCGACGACCGACGACACTTTCTTCTGGAGCGTGCTGCGCACGCCCGGCCGGCTTTTCGCGAGGTACAAGCGGGACCTGTTCGCCTTCGACTTCCCCGGCACGAAAGCCCCGGCCTACGCCTGAACGCTGGGCCATCCCTCGGTAAGGCCAGATCGGAAGGAGGCGTCCGTGGGAGACGAAGAGGTCGAGCAGTTCTCGGACGAGGCCAGGGACCGGTTACGGCAGGCTGCCGAGGCGCTCGCGGCGATGGTGGTGCGGCACGCCGAGACCCTGTGCGGGATGGAGGGACGGCAGCGGGAAGCCCCGAAGATCTTCGCGCTGAACGGCCCGCTCTCGGAGGCGGCTCATCGCTTCCGCGACGCCCAGTTCGACCTCACGGGGACCTTCCCTTTCTTCGACGACCCCGTGGAGGAGGACGAGGAGGAAGCGGAGTCTGAGGAGACAGAGCCCGCCGAGCGGATCGCCGTGCTCATGCGCCACGACTTCGTGATCACCGACCGGGAGGCGCTCATGGCCGCCGGCCGGGCCGCCTACCTGAGGGTGTGGCCGGACGACATCGAGGACGACTCCGAATTCGACGTGCAGACCGTGGACCGGGCCGTCTACCAGCTCATGCACGCCTCGGGCGAGGACGAGATCCTCTACGGCGTCCCTGGCCTCAAGCCGACCAGGTATTACAAGACCACGCTCGACGTGGCGGGCCACCTCGACTTCGACGACCCGTTCGCCATCTACTACGACGAGGACTGAATCAAGACCTGTCCACATATGTGAACACCTGCCAACCCCTTGGAAAACGCTTCCCAGGGCGTTACGGTTCTCGCAATGCTCCGATGAATAGGAGCGTTCATCCGCGCAGCTGTCATCTTTCACGGACACTCCTGCGCGCGACTTCCGTGATTGGCAGGAGGTTTCATGTCCAACACTTCCCGCTTGCTCGCCGCAGCCGTCCTGGCCGGCGCCCTCGCCTTAGGGCTCGGCCACGGCGGCGCCGTGGCCGAGCCCGCGCAAGAGGTCCTGGTGTCGAATCCGGCCGAGCTGACGCAGGCCCTGGCGGCGGCCCAGCCCGGCGACACGATCGTGCTGGCCGACGGCACCTGGGAGAACGCCTTCCTCGACATCAGCGCCGCCACCGCGCCCGGCAGGCCGGTGACGGTGCGGGCCCAGACGCCCGGCAAGGTCGTGCTCACCGGCCGGTCGGGGCTCTCGCTGAACAGTCCCGACCTGGTGGTCAGCGGGCTGACCTTCACCAACGGCACCGTCCCCGCCGGCAAGGGGTCGGTCATCACGTTCAACAGCGACCGGGGCCGGGTCACCGACACGGCCGTCGTCGACTTCAACCCGGCCGAGCCGCAGACCCCCTACTACTGGGTCTACTTCCGCGGTGGCGCCAACCGGTTCGACCACAGCCTGCTGGAGGGCAAGAACCACCAGGAGCCGGTGGTCGGCAACGACCGGGGCCTGGCGGCGAAATACAACAAGGTCGATCACACCCGGTTCGCCAACGTGCCCAACATCGGCCGCAACGGCATGGAAGCGCTGCGGATCTGGGGCTACGGACAGTGGGGCGACCTCGGCACGGAGGAGGGCGCGTACTTCACCATCGAGCACAACCTCTTCGAGCACGTCGACGGCGACGACGAGATCATCTCGCTGAAGTCCAACCACAACACCGTCCGCTTCAACACGATCAAGCAGTCGAGCGGCGGCCTCGTGCTGCGCTACGGCAACTACAACACGGTCGAGAACAACGTCATCCTGGGCGAGCGCTACCCGGCCAGCGAGGGCATCAGGGTCAGCGGGAACAGCCACACCGTGCGCGGCAACTACGTGGCAGGGGTGTCCGGCTACGGGCTCAAGGTCACCAGCGGCGAGCACCTGTTCGACGAGAACAACCAGCTCGACTACCTGACGCCGGGCTTCGTGCCGCAGCCGAACCCGCTCGCGCCGTACGGCTATCTCTTCCACTACGGCCAGGTGACCGACAGCGAGTTCAGCGGCAACGTGTTCGTCGACAACGCCAAGAGCGACATGCACCTCGGCTGGTTCTACAAGAACCACTGGCCCGGCTACCAGATGGTGCTGCTGCCCGAGCGCAACACCTTCACCGGCAACATCGCCTACCGCCCGGCCGGCGGCGTCTCGGTGCAGACCAGCGCGCAGGACACCGCGCCGCCGCTGGAGAAGTTCACCTTCGAGCCCAACATCTTCAAGCGCAATGTCGTGATCGGCGGCACGCTCAGCGTCAACCCGCCCAACACGAGCGACGGCATCGTCGTCGTCCCGCTCGCCAGGAGCGCCCGGCCGCAGGCCCCGCGGAGCGCGACGGCCGCCGACACCGGCCCGAGCTGGCGCGAGTGACCCGCTGGTGATCCGGTACGGCCGCGCGCAGCCGTACCGGATCATCACGTGTCCAGGAACAGCTCGATGACCGGCACGGCAGTGCGGGGGCGCTGGACGGGCAGTTCGAGGGTCAGGGTGCCCGGCGGCTGGCCGCCCATCCTGGTGTTCTGCGCCGCCTGGTCCGGGTCGGTCACCACCCGCCTGATCTCCGAGGCGTCGTCGAGCAGCTGGGCGTAGCGCACACGCCCGGCCAGTCCCGGCAGGTGGACGTGGCGCGGCGGCCAGCTGAACAGGTGCAGGTACAGCCGGTCCCCGTTCTGGGTGAAGCGGCAGTCGGGGGGCGGCTCGAACGCCGAAGGACCGCACCCGCGGATCGAGCGCTCGTGAAGGTCCATCCACGCCCCGATCTCGGCCAGGATGTCCCTGGCCCGCCGATCGATCTCGCCCCTGCCGTTGGGGCCGACGTTGAGCAGCAGGTTGCCGCCCTTGGCCACGCCGTCGACCAGCATGCGGATGAGCAGTTCCGCGCTCTTGTAGTCGAGGTTGTCGCGGTCGTAGCCCCAGCTGCCGTTGAGCGTCTGGCAGGCCTCCCACACCTCGGCCAGCGCGCCGGTGGGCTGGTACTGCTCGGGCGTGACGAAGTCGCCGGGCAGGCCGGTCCTGTCGTTGACCAGGATGCCGGGCTGCAGGTCGCGGACCATCGCCAGCAGCTCGGCCGCCCCCCAGTCGTCGGCGCCCTTGCCGCCCCACCACTCCTTCCTGCCTTCGTAGGAGAAGTCGAAGAACAGGTAGTCGATCGTCCCGTAGCGGGTGAGCAGCTCGCGGACCTGCCCGTGCAGGTAGCGCCGGTAGTCGGCGATGTCGCCGCCGCCCTTGAAGTTCACCTCGTCGCGCCGGGGATGGGTGCCGTCCACCGGGAAGGACGGGTGGTGCCAGTCGATCAGGGAATGGTAGAAGCCGACCTTGAGCCCCTCGGCCCTGCACGCCTCCACGAACGGCCCGATCAGGTCCTTGCCGTACGGCGTGCCGGCCACCGTGTAGTCGGTCAGGTCGCTGTCCCACAGGCAGAACCCGTCGTGGTGCTTGGTCGTCAGCACCACGTAGCGCATGCCGGCCGCCTTGGCCGTACGTGCCCAGCCGGCCGGGTCGTAGCGGTCAGGATCGAAGTGGTCGAAGTAGACCTGGTACTCCTCGTCCGTCATCCGCTCGCGCGTCTTGACCCACTCGTGCCGTGCCGCCAGCGCGTACAGCCCCCAGTGGACGAACATTCCGAACCGATCATGGGTGAACCACGTCATGAAAAATCATCCCTTGAGTGCGCCTGAGGACAGGCCGTGCACGAACGAACGCTGGAAGAACAGGAAGACGATCACCGAGGGCAGCAGCGCGAGCAGCGAGGCCGCCATGACCACACCAGGCGTCACGATCGGGTCGATCCGCAGGGTCCGCAGGGCCAGCGGCAGCGTGTAGGACGAGGCGTCCTGCGCCACCAGCAGCGGCAGCAGGTACTGGTCCCAGATCATGGTGAAGCCGAAGACCCCGATGACCCCCAGAGCGGGCTTGCACATCGGCAGGATGATCTGCGCGAAGATCCGCAGCTCGCCCGCGCCGTCGATCCGCGCCGCCTCCTCCAGCTCGCGCGGCACGTCCTTCATGAACTCGGTCATCACCAGGATGGAGAACGCCCAGGCGCCGAGCGGCACGATCATGCCGGCGAGCGTCCCGATGAGGTTCAGGTGCACCACCGGCACGTCGGCCAGGATGATCGACAGCGGGATGGCCAGGATCTCCTCGGGCAGCATGAGTGTGGCCAGGATGGCCACGAACACCAGCGACATGAAGCGGAAGCGCTTGCGCGCCAGCGCGTAGGAGGCCAGCACGGAGACGGTGACCTGGAGCAGCAGCCCGAAGCCCACGACGAGGAAGGAGTTGAGCAGATACTTCAGCACGCCCTGGTCGACGGCGATCGCGAAGTTGTCCAGCGTGGGGCTGGAGGGCACCAGGCTCAGCTGGGTCGGGTCGGAGACGTGGTTGAAGGCGCTGACCAGCAGAGCCAGCAGCGGCCCCGCGAACACCACCAGCACCAGCGTGTAGATCACCAGCTTCGTCGCGCGGCCCGCGGGGGTCGTGCTCTCCTTGAGACCGAGAGCCGTCTCGCTCATCGGTTCTCCTTCCTTCTGAGCAGGTAGACGCAGACGGTCAGCACGAGCGTCGCGACGAACAGCAGGACGGCTCCCGCCGCGCCGACGCCCAGCCGGTTCTGCTCCAGGCCGAGCTTGTAGATCAGGGTCATGACCACCTCGGTGGAGCCGTTGGGCCCGCCGTTGGTCAGCAGGAACACCTCGGTGAAGACCCGCAGCCCGCGGATGGCGGCCAGCACGAACAGGATGGTGAAGACCGAGCGCAGGCCGGGCAGGGTCACGTGGAGGATCCGGCGCCACCGGGTGGCGCCGTCGACAGTGGCGGCCTCGTACAGGTCCCTGTTCACCCCGGCCAGCCCCGCCATGAAGATCATCATGTCGTACGGCGCGCCGCGCCAGATCCCGGTCACGATGACCGAGAGCATCGAGGTGTCCGGGTCGTTGATGAACCCGGAAGGACCGAGCCCCACGAGCCCGATCAGCGAGTTGATCATGCCGTCGCCCGTCGGGTGGTACATGATCCGCCAGAGCTCGGCGACCACCGCCATCGGCACGACGACGGGCAGGAAGGCGGCCGAGCGGATGAAGCCGAGCTTGCGGCTCTGCCCCTCCATCAGCAGAGCCAGGGCGAACCCGAGCGCCATCGAGCCGGTCGTCTGCCCCACGGCCAGCACGACGGTGTGCCAGGCCGCCTGCTGGAAGCCGTCGGAGGCGAGCATGGTGGCGTAGTTGTCGGCGCCGACCCACCTGTTGCCGAGGAAGGGCTGGACGTCCTGGAAGGACATGACCAGCGCGCTGCCCATCGGGATGAACTTGAAGAGCGCGAACAGGACGATCGCCGGGGCCAGGAACAGCCACGGGATCCACCACTTTCCGCCGCGCCCCCCGCCCAACCGACGCCGGCCTGAGGCGGCGTCGGTTGGCGCTTCGGCCGCGGCGGGCCTCATCTGGTCGACGCTCATGAGGCGGCGATGCCCTGTTCGGTCAGGATGCCGGCGAGCTTGGTGTCGAGCTTGCCGAGCTCGGCCTTGAGGTCCAGACCGCAGTCGGCCACGAGCGCGTTGATCGTCTCGGCCGAGGCCTGGCGAACCGGGGTCCAGTTCGGGATCGACGGCGCATAGTGACCGGAGGTCTGGTAGATCTCGGCGTAGGTCTTCCAGCGGGGGTCGGCGCGCACCTGGGCGATGTCGACCGTGGTGTTGACGGGCAGCTGGACGATGTAGGCCGCATCGCCCTCCATGCCGACCTTCTGGCCCTCGGCCGAGGTGGCGAAGGCGGCGAAGGCGTCCTGCGCGGCCTGGTTCGGCGAGCCGGCCATCAGGTAGACCGCGCCGCCCTCCGCCAGCACCTCGGCGCTCTTGGCGCCCTTGGGCATCGGCACGACCTCGTACTTGTCCTTGCCCAGCGACTTGTCGAAGCGCGGCATCAGGTAGGGGCCGACGACGTACATGCCGGCCTTGCCCGCCTCGAACGTCTCGTTGGTCGGCGGGGTGTCCATGGTGACCGCGCCCGGCTGGATCACCTTGTCCTTGCAGCCCAGGTCGCGGAACCACTGCATCGCGGCGACGGATTCGGGGGTGGACATCGCGGGCTTGTACTTGCCGCCGCCCGCGTCGGCCACGAAGTCGCCGCCCGCGGCCCACAGGAAGTTGGAGAAGTACCACGACGCGTAGCCGCGCTTGGTCGACAGCGGCGCCGCGAGCCCGTAGGTGTCGTTCTCGCCGTTGCCGTCGGGGTCCTTCTCGGTGAAGGCCTTGGCCATCGCCGTCAGGTCGGCCCAGCTCTGCGGCGGCTGCAGGCCCAGCTTCTCCCGCCAGTCCTTGCGGATGAGCAGGGCGGTGGCCTGCGCCGAGTACGGCATGCCGTACTGCTTGCCGTCCACGCCCTTGCCGGAGGCGAGGGCCTGCTGGGTGAGCTCCTTGGCGCTGGGGATCTTGGCCAGGTCGATCTCGCGCAGCAGGCCCTGGCTCTGCATCGTTCCCAGCTGGGTGACGTCGTTCATGACGATGTCCGGCAGGTCCCGCTGGGCGGCGCGCTGTTGCATCTTCGTCTCGAAGTCGTCGAAGATGGCTGTGACCTTGACTTTGTGGCCCGTGGCCTTCTCGAAGGCGGCCGCCAGCCTGAGCGTCCCCTGCTCGCCAGGACCGCCCGGGGTCGTCCTGGTCCACAGCTCCAGAGGGGCGGAGGCGTCCTGCTCGACGTTGCCGCCCGCCGGGCCTGAGCCGCAGCCGGTCAGCAGCAGCGCGGCGCCGAGCAGGCCCGAGCCGAGCTTGAATTTAGCATCTGTTCGCATATGTGAACGGCTCCCACTCTCTTGGACATCGCTTTCCGAGAAGCTAGCGTTGTCCTGTCCGCACGGTCAATGGTCGGATGACTCATGTCCGAAACAGGTAAGTAACAAGCGGGCTGAGCGGGATCATGCCGGGCCAGACACCCGATGACTATCGATGACCTTGGAGCATTCATGTCCGAGTTGGATTCCCGGCCCACCGCCCTGCTCGTCATGGAGGAACGGCGCCGCGGCGACGTCTATCCCCCGACGGTGGTGCAGGGCTTGGCGGAGCTGGTCCGGTGGCGCGCTCCCGCGCTGACGCGTGAACGGCTGGCCCAGGACCCGGACGTCCTGAAGGAGGTGGAGATCCTGCTGACGGGGTGGGGGGCGCCCGTCCTCGATGCCGACCTCTTGAGCCACGCGCCCCGGCTGCGCGCGGTGCTGGTCGCCGCCGGATCCGTACGGGCCACGACCACCCCGGCCTTCTGGGCCCGCGGGATCCCGATCGTCTCCGCCGCGGCCGCCAACGCGATTCCGGTGGCGGAGTTCGCGCTGGCGCAGATCCTGCTGGCGCTGAAGCAGGCCCACCGGATCTCCCGCGAGATCCGGCAGACCCGGCGCTACCCGGACGATCCGCCCGTGGCCGGGGGCTTCCGCTCCCGCGTCGGCCTGTACGGCCTGGGCGCGATCGGCCGCCTGGTCGCCGCCCACCTGCGCCGCTTCGACCTGGAGGTGCTCGCGTGCGACCCGGTCGCCGACCCCGCCGTGGCGGACGAGCTCGGCGTGCGCCTGGTGACACTGCCCGACCTCTTCGACGGCTGCTCGGTCGTCAGCCTGCACGCGCCGCTGCTGCCAGAGACGGAGGGGCTGGTGAACGGCGAGCTGATCAGCCGGTTGGCGCAGGGCGGCAGCCTGATCAACACCGCGCGCGGTGCGCTGGTGGACGAGCACTCGGCCGTGGACGTGCTGCGTCGCAGGCCCGACCTCACCGCGGTTCTCGACGTCACCTGGCCCGAGCCGCCGCAGCCTGACTCGCCGCTGTTCACCCTGCCCAACGTCGTGCTCACCGGCCATGTGGCGGGCGCCATGGGCGGTGAGCGGGCGCGCATGGGCGAACTCGTCCTGGACGAGCTGCGGCGCCTGGTCAACGGGCAGCCCCTCCGGCACGCCGTACCGGCCGACCGGGCGCACGTCCTGGCGTGACGCGGCCGACTGCCTGGCGGATATCTTCATCCGGATCTGGTCCCTGAAGAAACCTTTGAGAAGAATGACCGAAGCCCTGGACAGACAGTTGGGGCCGGGTGAAAATCCGATCGACAATCGAAGATCGTGGAGACGCCGGGCGGGTGCTCCGTCCCGCGCGTAACCCCTGCTCACCCTGGGCGAGGATGTATGCGGGTACTGCGTGGGATGCTCACGGCGACGTTGGTTCTAGCGATCTGTCCGGCGGTTTCCGCCCAGGCGGACAAGGGGCCGGAACCACCGGAGGCCGTCCAGGAACAGCCGAAGGCCGAGGAGTCCGCGGTGGCGGCGGCCCGCCGTACCGGTCAGCCCGTCGAGATCGAGTCGATGCGGACGGAGACCCGCCAGGTCTTCGCCAAGCCGGACGGCACCCTCACGCTGGAGCAGCACGTTCGCCCGTTACGCGTGCGCCGGTCCGGCGGCTGGGTCCCCGTCGACACCACCCTGCGCCGCAACCCTGACGGCACGATCAGCCCGGCCGCTGCGGCGGTCGGGCTGACGTTCTCCGGAGGCGGCAGCGCCCCGCTGGCCACGCTGTCGCGCGGTGCCAAGTCCCTGGAACTCGGCTGGCAGGGCACGCTGCCCACGCCCACGCTGCAGGGCGACACCGCCACCTACGCCGAGGTCATGCCGGGCGTGGACCTCCAGGTCACCGCGGACGTGGACGGCTTCTCCCACGTCCTGGTGGTCAAGTCGCGAGCCGCCGCGACGAGGATGACGGAGCTGACGTTCCCGCTGTCCGCCTCCGGCCTGTCGGTGAAGTCGGACAAGGCAGGCAACCTCGAGGCCGTCGACACGAACGAGGGCACGATCTTCATCGCGCCCACGCCGAAGATGTGGGACTCCAGGGGGATCACGAGCCCGCGGGCGCTCAGGGAAGGCCGCTCGCCGGAGGCCCGCGAGGCCGGCATGGGCGTGGAGCTGGCGGGCGACGAGCTGCGGCTCACGCCCGACAGGAAGATGATGACGGACCCGAAGACCCGCTTCCCCGTCTATCTGGACCCCTACTTCTCGGCCGCGCGCAACGCCTGGACGGCGGTCTGGAGCAACTGGCCCAACTCCAACTACCTCAACTCCAGCGACGTCGCCAGGGTGGGCCACGTCGAGTCGCAGAAGAACCGCTCGTTCTTCCAGATGAACACCGGCTCGACCATCCACGGCAAGCAGATCGTCAAGGCGACGCTGCGCACGTACGAGACGTGGTCGTACTCGTGCAGTGCCCGCAAGGTCGAGGCCTGGGCGACCAACCCCATCAGCAAGAGCACCACCTGGAACAACCAGCCCACCTGGGCCAGGCTGCTCTCCACGGTGAACGTGGCCAAGGGCTGGGGCTCGGCCTGCATGCCCGGCGGCGTCGAGTTCGACGTGACCTCGCAGGTCGTGGACGCCGCCGCCAAGAAGTGGCCCAACGTCACCATCGGCCTGCGCGCCACCAGCGAGACCGACGTGTACGCCTGGAAGAAGTTCAAGAACAACCCGAGCCTGGTCATCGAGTACAACTCGCTGCCCAGTGCCCCGGTGGCGGCCGACGCCTGGTCGGACCCTGGCGGCCCCTGCGTCTCCGGCGCCGGGCGGCCGATCATCAGCGCCGCCGCGCCGAAGCTGTGGGCCAAGCTGAAGGACACCGACAACTCCGTCCAGGGCCGCTTCGAGTGGTACAACGCCGCCGGGGTGAAGACGGGCGAGCACCTCACCCCCATGGGATCGACGGGCACCGCCTTCTACGCCACGATCCCGTCGAGCCTGTACGCCGACGGCGCGCTGATCCGCTGGAGGGTCCGCGCCGAGGACGGCAAGGCCACCAGCGCGTGGAGCCCCTGGTGCGAGGCCACCGTGGACACCACGGCCCCCGGCAGGGAACCGGCGATCTCCTCGCCCCAGTACGCGGAGAACGGCTGGAGCGACGGTGTCGGCCTGTCCGGTACGTTCACCTTCGCCCCGAACGGCGTCCCCGACGTCGCCGCCTACGTGTGGGGTCTCGACTCCACGCCCACGACGGAGGTCGCGCCCGGCCAGGACGGCATCGGCTCGATCGCGCTGACGCCGCGCCACGACGGCCCGAACGTGCTGTCGGTGCGCAGCAAGGACCGCGCGGGCCAGCTCGGCCCGATCCGCACCTACGTCTTCAACGTCAACGCGGGCCGGGGCCCGAGCGGCCACTGGGCGCTGGACGAGGGTCAGGGCACCGTCGCGGCCGACACGGTGAACGCCCACCCCGCGACGCTGTACGGGGCGAGCTGGACCTCCGGCAGGACCGGCACGGCGCTCAAGCTGGCCGGCGCCTACGCCCAGACCTCCGGCCCCGTCGTCGACACCAGCCGCAACTTCGCCGTCAGCGCCTGGGTACGGCTGACCGGCACGGCCGCCTCCGCCACCGCCGTCACCCAGGAGGGCGCCAGGACGGGCGCGTTCTCGCTGCAGTACGCCAAGGCCGACGACCGCTGGGCGCTGACCATGGCGGGCTCCGACGCGGACGCCGCGCCCACGGCGCGCGCCCTGTCAGCCGCCGCGCCGAGACTGAACGAGTGGACCCACCTCACCGGGGTCTACGACTCCGCGGCGGGCCGGATGTCGCTCTACGTGAACGGCAGGCTGGAGGCCACGGTCGCCGTCACGCCGCCGTGGAATGCCACCGGAGCCCTGACGATCGGCCGCGGGAAGGTCAACGGGGCGGCTGCGGACCACTGGCCGGGAGACGTCGACGAGGTGCGGGTCTACGGCCGTGCCATGTTCGCCGACGAGGTGGCCGATCTGGTCAACAGCGCCGCCACGCTGGTGGGCCACTGGAAGCTGGACGAGGAGTCCGGCGCGTCGGCCGCCGACTCCTCTGGCCGGGCGACGGCCGCGACACTGTCCGGGGCCGCCTCCTGGACGTCGGGCTGGCTGGACGGCGCGCTCGCGCTCGACGGCGTCGACGCTCACGCCCAGACGAGCGCGCCCGTGGTCGGCACGAGGACGGGCTTCACCGTCGCCGCCTGGACCCAGCTCGACTACCTGCCCACCCGTGACACCGCCGCCGTGGCCCAGCCGGGCAGCAGAGCCGCCGGATTCCAGCTCGGCTTCGACAAGGAACAGCAGCGGTGGAGCCTCGGCATGGCCGCCGCCGACACCGACACCGCCGCCCTCGTCCGCACCCGCTCCGACGCCATCCCGGTACCGATGGAGTGGACCCACCTCGCCGGCGTGTACGACCCGCTGGCCGGTCAGCTCCGCGTCTACGTCAACGGCCGCCTGTCCACCACCACCGTCACCGACCACCTGAGCGCATGGAACGCCACCGGCCCGCTGCAACTGGGCCGGACCAAGACCGCGGGCGCCTTCACCGGCTTCTGGCCGGGGACGGTGGACGACGTCCGCGTTTATGACGGCGTGTTGAGCGCCGAGCACATCGCCCAGCTAGCCGCCCAGTAACCAGCACCGCACCCCCCAACTGGGAGAGGTTCATGGACCTGCCGGATGAGTTAGAGCTGCCCGAATCCCGCTGGAATCGTTTTCCGCCGCCTGTCGAACCCGACCTTCCCGACCCCTCCTGGAACCGGTTCCAGGAGCCCAAGCGCGAGTCGCCCTGGCCGCGCAGGCTCGCGACCATGCTCCCCGTCCTGCTGCTCGTGCAGCTGGTGTACGCCGTGCCCGCCTCGGCCGCTCCTCGCTCGGCCCCGCCCGTGCAGAAGGAGACGCCGGTCAAGGGCAAGGCGGTCCCTGTCCAGCCGCCGATGGCCGATCCCGTGCAGAAGCAGGCGTGGAAAGCGCCACCTCGCGTCACCTGGCCCACACCCCAGAAGGCCGAGCTGGGCGGTGGTGCCACCACCATGGCGGCCGGCTTCCCGGTGAAGCTGGACCCAGGGCGAAAGGCCGCCGAGCCGGTGAGCGTGGAACTGCTCGACACCGACCGGCTCGGCCTGGCGATGCGCGTCTCCCCCGGCCAGGGCGTCGCGGCGGACAGGGCTGCTAAGAAGACCCGCCTGCGGATCGACTACTCGGGCTTCCGTTACGCCTACGGCGGCGACTACGGCGCCCGGCTGCGGATGGTCAAGCTGGACGCATGCGCGCTCGACGCGGCCGCCGCGAACTGCGCGCCGCCCGAGCCGGTCACGAGCGAGAACGACGCCAAGACCGGCACCCTGACCGCCGAGGTCGAGACCGGCGGCCTGTACGCGCTCACGGCCGCCGCCTCCGGCCAGTCCGGCGACCACTCGGCCACCTCGCTGTCCCCCTCCGCCGACTGGAGCGTGGGCACCCAGACGGGCGACTTCACCTGGGGATACGACATGCGCACGCCGCCCGCGCTGGGTGGCGACGAGCCGGAGATCTCGCTGGCCTACTCCTCGCAGAGCCTGGACGGCCGCACCGCCTCCACCAACAACCAGGCGTCATGGGCCGGTGACGGCTTCGAGGTCAACCCCGGCGGCTACATCGAGCGCCGCTACAAGTCCTGCATGATCGACGGAAAGAAGACCGGCGACCTGTGCTGGGACCAGGACAACGCCACCCTGGCGCTCGGCGGCTCCGCCGTCGAGCTGGTCAAGGACGCCACGACCAAGCAGTGGCGGCCCAAGCGCGACGACGGCACCCGCATCGAGTACCTCACCGGGGCCGTCAACGGCGACAACAACGGTGAGTACTGGCGCGTCACCACCGCCGACGGCACGCAGTACACCTTCGGCCTCAACCACCTGCCCGGCTGGGCGAGCGGCAAGCCGGAGACCAGGTCGGTCCAGACGGTGCCGGTGTTCGGCAACAACAGCGGCGAGCCCTGCTACTCCAGCACCCCGGCCAACGCCTGGTGCCAGCAGGCCTACCGGTGGAACCTCGACTACGCCGTGGACACCCACGGGAACGCGACCACGTACTGGTACGAGCGCGAGACCAACCACTACGGCCGCAACTCCAAGCCCGAGCTGGGCACTCCGTACGTACGCGGCGCCTACCTGACCCGCATCGACTACGGCTACCTGCGCGACCAGTTGTTCACCACGGCCCCTGCGGCCCGCGTGCTGTTCGAGGTGGCCGAGCGCTGCCTGCCCAGCGGCACCGTCACCTGCGCCCCCGACCAGCTCAAGAAGGAGACCGCCAGCCACTGGCCAGACGTCCCGTTCGACCAGATCTGCGACTCCGGCGTGAAGTGCGTCGACCGCACGACGCCGACGTTCTTCACCCGCAAGCGGCTGACCAAGGTCACCACCCAGGTCCGCAACGGCTCCGGCCAGTACTCCGCGGTGGACTCGTGGGCGCTGACCCACCAGTTCCCCGCCACGGGTGACGGCCTCAGCCCGTCACTGTGGCTGGCCTCTGTGCAACAGACCGGCCACGTCGGCGGCACGATCACGCTGCCGAAGACCACGTTCATCGGCGTCCAGCTCCCCAACCGGGTGGACGCCACCGAGGGCCGCGCCCCGCTGGTCAAGTGGCGCGTCCAGTCGGTCGACAACGGCACCGGCGGCGAGCTGCGCGTCAACTACGCCCCCGCCGAGTGCCAGCCCGGCCAGCTGCCGGCGGCCGACAAGAACGCCAAGCGGTGCTTCCCGCAGCGCTGGACGCCGCAGAACGAGACCGAGGTCACCGACTGGTTCCACAAGTACGTGGTGTCGCAGACAGTGGAGGTGGACCGCGTCGCGGCCTCCCCCAACGTGGTCACCAGCTACGAGTACCTGGACGGCACCGCCTGGCACTACGCCGACAACATCCTCGTCAAGCCCGAGCACCGCACGTGGTCGGACTTCCGCGGGTTCGGCCGGGTACGGGTGCGCGAGGGCGACGGGCAGGACACCAGGCGCACGCTCACCGAGTTCCGGTACTTCCGCGGCATGCACGGCGACAAGCTGGCCGACGGGTCCAAGCGCAGCGTGCAGGTGGAGGACTCCGAGGGCGGCAAACTGGACGACCTCGACCAGTACTCGAGCCTCGAGCGCGAGGAGATCCTGTACGACGGCGACGGCGGGGCCATCCTGAGGGCGTCCGCCGAGCAACCGTGGTCGGTGAAGACCGCGGAGTCCACGCAGGGCGGCGTCACCAAGGCCGCGTACGTGGTCGAGGCCAAGTCCATGGTCACCCGTACCGCGCTGCCCGGAGGCAACTGGCGGCGGACCGGGGAGGAGCGCTCGTACGACAGCAAGGGTCTGCTCCTCCAGGTGGAGGAGAAGGGCGACCTGGCCTCGCCCGACGACGACCAGTGCACCCGCTACACCTACGCCCGCGACGACGCGAGCTGGATGCTCGACTACCCCAGCCGCGTCCAGAAGGTCGCCGCGGGCTGCGGCACCGCCGTGGCCTCGCTCGCCGCCGGTGAGGTGATCTCCGACGAGAAGGTCCACTACGACGGCAAGGCGTACGGCCAGGCGCCGAGCAAGGGCGATGTGACCTCGGTCCAGCAACTCGCCGCCGAGGACGGCGCGACGATCACCGACAGCGCCCACACCTACGACGTGTACGGCCGCGAGACCAGCGAGACCGACGCGGTCGGCACCAGGACCGTGACCGCCTACAGCCCGGCCACCGGTGTTTTGCCGTCGGAGGTCACCGAGACCAACCCGCTCGGCCACGTCAACCGGACGATCCTCGAACCGGCATGGGGCGAGCCCGTCGCCGAGGTCGACGCCAACAACCGCCGCGTCGACCTGGAGTACGACGCGCTCGGCCGCCTGACCAAGGTCTGGCAGGCCGACCGCAGCAAGGCGGCAGGACAGTCGCCCAGCACCGAGTACTCCTACGTCATGCGCGCCGACGGGCCCAGCGCCGTCACCACGAAGACGCTGCGCGCCGACGGCGGCCACACCGCCAGCCACGAGCTGTACGACGGCCTGACGCGCGAGCGCCAGACCCAGGAACCCGCGCCAAGGGACGACCAGACGCAGGACCCCGCGCTGCGTGACGGCCGCACGATCACCGACACCTTCTACAACTCCCTGGGCGAGCAGTCCAAGGCCAACACCGGCTACTTCGCCACCGGCACGCCGTCCACCGACCTACTGGCGGTGGCCGACACCGACGTGCCCACGCAGGTCGTGTCCGTCTTCGACGGCGTCGGCGACGTCAACGCCCAGATCCTCAAGGCGAAGGGCGTGGAGAAGTACCGGGTCTCCTCCAGGCAGGAGGGCGACAGGATCCACCTGACGCCGCCCCCAGGCGGCACCGCGACCACCCGCATCGGTGACGCCGAGGACCGCCTGATCGAGCTGCGCCAGTACAAGGGCGCGACCCCGACCGGCGCGTACGAGTCCACCAGGTACGCCTACGACCACGCCGGACGGCTGTCCACGGTGACCGACTCGGCTGGCAACGTGTGGCGCCACCACTACGACGTGCGCGGCCGGGAGATCAAGACCGAGGACCCGGACAAGGGCGTCACGACGATGACGTACAACGACGCCGACGAACTGGTCAGTACCACCGACGCGCGCGGCAGGACCCTGTGGTACGGCTACGACGAGCTGGGCCGCAAGAAGGAGCAGCGCGAGAACTCCGCGACCGGCCCGCTGCTGGCCGAGTGGAAGTACGACGCCCTGGCCAAGGGTCACCTGAACGCCGCCATCCGGTACGTGGGCGGGCAGGCGTACAAGGCGGAGATCAACGCCATCGACGCCGACTACCGCCCGCTGCGCGAGAGCGTCACCATCCCCGAGCGGGAGGGCAAGCTGGCGGGCTCGTACGTCCTCAACACCCGCTACACGCTCGACGACCAGGTCCAGTCCGTCAGCTTCCCGGCCGCCGGCGGCCTGGAGGCGGAGTCGGTCGTCTACACCTACGACGAGCTGGCACAGCCGACCAAGGTCACCGGCCTGTCGACGTACGTCACCGCGGCCCGCTACTCCAAGCTGGGCGAGACCCTGCAGTACGAGCTGGGCACCGGAGGCAAGAAGACCTGGCTCACCTACACCCACGACGAGTCCACCCGCAGGCTGACCGGCATGCGGCTGGACCGGCAGGGCGCCACGGCGACCGACCTCGACGTCGGCTACACCTACGACGCGGCCGGCAACATCACCAGGATCGCCGACAAGGGGGCGAGCGGCCAGGACACGCAGTGCTTCGCCTACGACCACCTGCGCCGCCTGACCTCGGCCTGGACGGGCACCGACGACTGCGCGAGCGGAACCCCCCAGTCGGACAAGATCGGCGGCGCGGCGCCGTACGCGGTCAGCTACGCCTACGACTCCACCGGCAACCGGACCAAGGAGACCAGGCACGCCTGGGGCGGCGCGGGCGAGATGGTCCGCTCCTTCACCTACCCGCCGGCGGGCGGCAAGCAGCCGCACGCGCTGCAGGCCGTCGGCGCGGACCTGTTCGAGTACGACGCCGCGGGCAACACCACCAGGCGCAAGGTCGGCGCCGCCGACCAGAGCCTGGTCTGGGACGCCGAGGGCAACCTGGAGTCGGTGACGGAGGCGGGCAAGACGACGTCCTTCGTGTACGACGCGGACGGCGGCCGGCTGATCCGGAAGACGCCGACCGACGCCACGCTCTACATCGACGACATGGAATTGCGCTTCGACTTCGCCAAGGACGCCGTCGAGCAGACCCGCTACTACACCATCGGCGACCAGCCCATCGCGATGCGCGCGCCGGACAACCAGGTCTACCTGCTGGCCAACGACCACCAGGGCACCGCGCAGGCCGCGGTGAACGCCGGGACCGGTGAGCTGGCCGTACGGAGGACGACTCCGTTCGGTGAGAACCGGGGCTCGCCACCGCCGTGGTGGCCGGGGCAGCGCGGGTTCGTCGGAGGCACGCAGGACGCGACGACGGGGCTGGTCCACCTCGGCGCCCGCGAGTACGACCCCGCCAACGGCCGCTTCCTGTCGGTGGACCCGATCATCGACGATGTGGATCCGCAGCAGCTCAATGCCTACGCCTACGCCAACAACAGCCCCGTCACCATGAGTGACCCCGACGGGCAGTTGTTCTGGTTCGCGGTCGGCATCGGCGTGCGGATCGGGGCCCGCTACCTCGCCAAGAAACTGGCCCAGCGCGCCCTCAGGCGTGAGGCGATCCGTCGCGCCAGGGAGGCGGCCAGGAAGCGCGCCTTGGAGGAGGCCAGGAAGCGCGCCTTGGAGGAGGCCAAGAAACGGGCCAGGGAGGAGGCCAAGAAGCGGGCCCTCGCCGAGGCGAAGAAGCGGCGGCTGGCGGCGGCCAGGAAGAAGGCGGCCGAGGCGGCCAGGAAGGCGCGGGAGGCCGTGGCGAGACGACGGGCGGCGATGGCTGCCAGGAAAGCGGCGAGGAAGGCGGGTCGCGAGGCGGCGGCCAAGCGGCGGATGGCGCAGGCCGCCCAGAGGCGCAACCGCCAGGCCGGCAGGCTCCCCAGGGGTATCCAGCACGCGCGCTCGCGCCCGGCGAGCAGGCCCACCAGCCACCGGGCGACGCAGCGGCAGTCGCCGCCCAAGGCCAACCGGCAGCCGGCGCAGCCACGGCCGAGCCAGGTCTACCGGAACGACGGCTCGGTCCAGCCGACCCAGTCCTACACCGTCTACGGCAACGGCCGGATGTATCCGCAGGGCAGGCCGCCGTCGAACCTGCCGCGGCGCGGCGGCTCAGGTCAGGGTGAGAAGCAGATCTTCAAACCGGAGAAGGTCGAACTCGGGCCGAACAGGAGGGGCGCGACCGCCGAACTCGGCGCCCGCGGCCAGAAGATCGCCGACAACTTCATCGACCTGTTCGACACCTGGTTCGGCGGACTGGGCTGAGCACTGACCCGCTGAGCACGGACCGGCGCGGGGCCTTCGTGGTCCCGCGCCGGTCCGCGCCGCTCGCCTTCATTTGCCGATGCCGTCCGCGAGGCCCTTGACGATGTAGCGCTGGCCGAAGAAGAACAGCAGCACCACGGGCAGCGCGGCGATCACCATCCCCGCGAACACGACCGGGTAGTCGGTGCCGTGCTTGCTCATCAGGCTGGTCAGCCCGACCGGCAGGGTCTGCACGCCGCTGCCGCTGGTGAACACCATCGCGAAGAGGTACTCGTTCCACGCGAACAGGACGTGCAGCATGACCGTCGAGGTGATGATCGGCTTGCTCATGGGCAGGATGACCCGCCAGAACGCGGTCCAGCGGCCCGCGCCGTCCATCTTCGCGGCCTCGTCCACCTCGCGCGGGAGATCGATCATGTAGGCGCGGATCAGGAAGGTGGTGAACGGTATACGGAAGGCGGTGTACAGGATGAGGAGCGCCCAGAAGCTGTTGTACAGCCCCATCGCCTGGAACATCTTCACCAGCGGCACGAGCGCGACGGTGGGCGCCAGCATGAGCCCGCCGAGGATCACCCCGGTGACCGCCTTGTTGAAGGGGATGTCGACGCGGGTCAGGCCGTAGGCGGCCCACGCGCTGACGAACACGGTGGCGACGGTCGAGGTGACGGTGACCAGCACACTGGTGGTCAGGTAGCCGTCGACCCCTCTGTTCCACGCCTGCTGGTAGTTCGAGAAGCTCCAGTCGACGGGCAGCGCGAACGGGTCGCCGAACAGCTCGGCGTTGGTCTTGAACCCGTTGAGCACCATCCACAGCAGGGGATAGATCACGACGACCGCGAGGGCGAGCAGGAAGGCCCACATGAACACCCGCGCGATCACACCGAGAAAGCTCAGCCGCCTCACCACTCCACCCTTCTCCTGCGCGTGAACCACAGCTGCGCCATGGCGATGCCGAGCGTGATCACGAAGATCAGCGTGGCGATGGCGGCGGCGTAACCGAAGTTGTTGCGCACGAAGCCGCTGCGGTAGAGCCAGGTGCCCATGACCTGGGTCGAGTTGTTCGGGCCGCCGCTGGTCATGACCATGACCTCGTTGAACACCTGGAACGCCCCCGAGATGGTCACCATCGTCATGAGCCCGGTCATCTCGCGGACCAGAGGCACCGTCACGTGCGTGAAGCGGCGGATCGGCCCCGTGCCGTCGATGGCGGCCGCGCCGTACAGCTCGGCCGGAATGCGCTGGATGGCGACGGCGAACAGCAGCGTGCAGTACCCGAAGCCCTGCCACTGGCTCATCGCGATGACGGCGAGCATCGCCGTGCTCTCCTGTCCGAGCCACGAGTGGTCGAACTGCCCCAGCCCCACCGCCTGCAGCGCGTGGTTGAGCGGGCCCAGGCTCGGCTCGTAGATGAAGTAGAACAGCAGGCCCGCCACGGTCAGCGAGATCGCCGAGGGGATGAAGTAGATCGCCCGCAGGCCGCGCCGCCACCTCTCGCTGCGGATGCTCTCGATGAGCGCGGCCAGCAGGAGCGCACCGAACACCTGGAACACGATCGAGATCACCGCGTACAGCAGGTTGTTGCCGAACGACGACCAGAAGACCGGGTCGTCGATCAGCTTGCGGTAGTTGTCGAGGCCGACGTACTCCTGGCTGCCGCTGTAGATGTCCCACTTGAGCGTGCTGAACCCGATGTTCTGCACGAGCGGCAGGTAGACGAACACCCCGACCAGCACGAGGGCCGGGGCGACCCACGCGAGCCCGACCGCCCGGCGAGTGATGGCGCGCACGGCTACTGGGCCGACCGGGAGGCCTGGCGCACGCTCTCGAGCACCTGCTCGGGAGACTGACCGCCGCTGATGAGGGCCTCGCCGCCGGCCAGCCAGGCGTCGGCGACCTCGGGAACGGTGACCATGTCGAGCCAGCTCGCCAGCTTCGGCGCGGCGTTGACCAGCTCGATGCCCTCGAACACGGCCTTGCTCGACGTCTCGGGCGTGACGGCGCCGACGACCGTGCTGGGCTGGCCGTACGGCGGAGCGGAGAGGGTCTTGGCGTTCTCGGGCGCGGTCACGAACTTCATGAAGTCGACGGCGAGCGCGGCGCGCGGCGACCTGGCGTTGACCAGGTACCCTTCGGGCGCTCCCTCGATGACCTCGGGGTTGCCCGCGGCGCCCGAGGGGACGGGGAGCGGGAAGATGCCGAAGTCCTTGGCGGCGAGCCCCCGGCCGGCGGTCGTGCTGTCGAACTCCAGGATCTCCTGGTAGTACATGGCGGCCTTGCCGTTGGCGAACGCCTCCTGCGCCGAGGTGTACAGCACGCCGTTGGTCCCGCTGCCGGTGTCGGTGCAGTCGGAGACGAGGGTCTTGAACTGCTTGAGCGCGGCGAGGTAGCCGGGGTGGTCGAGCTTGGCGGTGGCGGGCCGGACGTCGGCTTCACGGGCCTGGTCGGGCACGTCGTAGGCGAACAGTTGCTGCAGGTAGTGCAGCGCGGGCCAGCCGTCCTTGTTGCCGAACGCGATCGGCTCGAAGCCGGCCTTGCGCAGCGCCTGGCAGCTGCCGATGAGCTCCTCGAACGTGGTGGGCACCGTGACGCCCGCCTTGGCGAAGGCGGCCTTGTTGTAGCCCATGAACTTGCCGTTGTTGTAGAGCGGGATGCCGTAGTACTTGCCGTCGTAGGCGAACGCCGACAGCGAGGCCCGGCTGAAGGTGCGGCCCCACTCGGTGTCGGGCCCGATCACCTTCGTCAGGTCGGCGGCCCTGCCGCCGCGCACGAAGTTCTCCGCCCAGTTGCCGGTCCAGGTGAAGTAGATGTCGGGCAGCGCGTCGGAGGCGGTCAGGGTCTTGGTCTTGTCCTTGATGCTCTGGTCGGTCTCCTGGATGAGCTCTACCTTCACACCGGGGTGCTGCTTTTCGTAGGCGGCGGCGAGTTTCTCGAAGTACGGGCTCAGCGGATCGCCCGCGAACTTGGTGAGGACGCTGAGCGTGCCAGTGAACTCCGCTTTCGCGGCCACATCGGCTGCCGGTGCCTGCGCCGTACCGCCTGAGCAGCCGGTGAGGGCGAGCGACCCGGCCAGTACGGCCAGCGTCGTCAATGGGCGAGGACGCATGGGCTTCCTTTCTCTCGAAGTGCCTCGGATCCCCGTGGTGAGGGCCGACTGTACAGCGGATCTGATACCGGTACCAGAGGGGAGACGGAAAGATCTCCCTTGCATACATGGTTGACGAAGCCGGTTCTGCTATGCCAGCTTGATGGCCATGTGATACCGGTATCAGACCGGATCGCGCCAGAAAGGACTCCACCATGCTCGGCTTCGACGAGCCCCAGTTCCTCTCACAGCTGGCCAGCGCGGTCGCGCTGCGCCCCCAGATCGAGGAGGTCGCCGACCGCCTCGTGGAGGAGGGGTTCGACCACCTCCTCCTGGTCGGCGCCGGCGGCACCTACGCGCAGATGTGGCCCTACGAGCACCTGGCCAGGCGTTCCTCCCGCCTGGCCGTACGCTCGGTGATCGCGGCCGAACTGGTCGCCTCGGGCGACGCGAGCCTCGGCGAGCGCACCGCGGCGGTGTTCACCTCGGTGACGGGCACGACCGACGACAGCGTCCGCGCCATCGAGTACTGCAAGGCCAAGGGTGCCTACACGATCGGCTTCACCGGCTATCCCGACTCGCCCGTCGCCGCCAAGGTCGACGTCGCGCTGATCTCCGAGCCGAAGACCTGGCCCTTCGACCCCCAGATGCTGCTGTTCATGGGCCGCCTGCTGTCACGCAGGGGCGAGTTCGACGGTTACGAGAAGCTCGCCGACGAGCTCGCGGGCATCCCCGGCATCCTGCTCCAGGTGGCCAAGCAGGCCGAGCCCGCCGCCGCCGCCTTCGCCGAGGCGCACCAGGACACCGACTACCACTTCCTCGTCGGCGGCGGGAACCTCTGGGGCTTCACCTACCTCTACTCGATGTGCATCCTCGAGGAGATGCAGTGGCTGCGCACCACGCGCGTGCACAGCGCCGAGTTCTTCCACGGCTCGCTCGAACTGCTCGAACAGGACACCAGCGTGATCGTCTTCCAGGGCGAAGACGAGACGCGCGCCCTCACCGACCGCGTCGAGACCTTCGCCAGGCGCATCTCGAAGGACGTCACCGTCTTCGACACCCGCGACTACCCGCTCGACGGCATCAGCCCCGAGTTCCGCGGCCTGCTCGCGCCGCTCGTCCTCGACACCGTGATGGGCAGGGTCAGCAAGCACCTGGAGCGGGTCCGCGACCACTCGCTCGACCTGCGCCGCTACTACCGCGTCATGGACTACTGAGCCTTCATGAGAGTTCTCGGCTTCGGCGACAACATCGTCGACCGGTTCGTCGACCGCGGCACCGACTATCCGGGCGGCAACAGCGTGAACGTCGCCGTCTACGCCGACCGCCTCGGCGTCGAAGCCGCCTACCTGGGGGTCTTCGGCGACGACGACCTCGGCGGCTTCCTCCGCGAGTCGATCGCCGCGCAGGGCGTCGCCGTCGACCGCTGCGTCGTACGGGAGGGCGAGACGGGGGTGTCCACCCTGCGGGTCGACGACGGCGACCGGGTCTTCCTCGGCTGGAACGGCGGCGGCGTCACGGTGCGCGAGCCGCTCGCGCTCGACGGCGAACTGCTCGACTACGCCTCGTCCTTCGACCTGGTCCACTCCAGCGTCTACTCGCGCAGCGAGAGCGAGCTGCCCAAGCTCGACACGCTCGTGAGCTACGACCTGTCCAGCGAGGAGGACTACCGCAGCCCCTCCTACCTCGACCGCGTCTGCCCGCACGCCGACCTGGTGCTGCTCTCGTGCTCCCACCTCGACGAGGCCGCCACGCGCGCGCTGCTCGCCGATGCCGTACGGCGGGGCGCGGGCCTGGCGCTGGCCACCCGCGGCGTGGAGGGAGCGATCGCCCACGACGGCCGCGTGACCGTCGCGGCCCCCGCCCGCCCCGTCGCGCAGGACCGGGTCGTCGACACCATGGGCTGCGGCGACGCCTTCCTGGCCGGCTTCGCCGTCTCCCTGCTGCGCGGCGGGTGGGCGGCCGGCCGGCGGCCATCGGCAAGCCTCATCGAGCGGGCCCTCCACGACGGCGCCGACAGCGCCTACGAGCAGTGCTTCGTCGACGGCGCGTTCGGCCGCGGCCGGCCGGCCGTCGCTAGCATGTGGGCAGGCTCCGAACGCGAGAAATGAGGGACGCCATCCATGCCAGCTGACCGGGGCCGCGCGGCGGGACCGCCGACGATCTCCGAGGTGGCCGCCGAGGCCGGTGTCGGCCGCGCCACCGCCGCCAGGACACTCGGCGGGTACGGATACGTCAGCCCCGAGTTGCGGGAGCGGGTGCTGGCCGCCGCGGAGAAACTCGGCTACCGGGCCAACGCGCTGGCGCGCAGCATGTCGACCGGCGTCAGCCACACCCTCGGGGTGATCGTCGCCGACATCGGCAACCCGTTCTTCGCCGGCGTGGTGCGCGGGATCTCCGACACCTCCCGGGCGAGGGGCTTCGACACGATCGTGCTGAGCACGTACGAGAACCTCGACGAGGAGGTCGCGGCGACGAACGTGCTCATCGACAAGCGCGTCGACGGCTTCATCGTCGCCTCCGCCGCCGTCGGCAAGGGCGAGGTCGCCCACATCAGGGCGGCGGCCGAGCGCGGCATCCCCGTCGTCCTCGTGGACCGCGCGGTCGCCGCGCTCGACCTGGACGCCGTCGTCATCGACAACCGCGAGGCGGCCAGGGAGGCGGTCGAGACGCTGATCGCGGCGGGCCACCGCAGGATCGGGTTCGTGTGGGGCCCGCCCGCGCCCGAAGCCCCCGCGACCAGGCGCGCCCTGCTCGCGCAGGCGTCGCGCAACCTGTGGACCGACGGCGAACGGCTGCGCGGCTACCTCGACGCGCTCGACGACGCCCGCATCCCCTTCGATCCCGAGCTGGTGATGGTCGGACGCAAGACCGAGGAGCGGGTGACGGAGGAGGTCACCCGCATGCTCGCCCTTCCCGACCGCATCACCGCGGTCTTCTGCACCGAGACGGACGCGGTGACCGGGGCGCTGCGGGCGCTGCGAACGGCAGGGCTGGCCTGCCCGCGGGACGTGGCGTTGATCGGGTTCGACGACAGCTCGTGGGCGGCGGTCATGGAGCCGCCGCTGACGATGATCGAGCAGCCGGTGCACGAACTGGGGGCGAAGGCGGCGCAGGTGCTGTTGGACACGATCGGCGGCGCCGAGCCGCGCGGCGAGATGCACACGCTCAAGTCGCGGCTGATCGTCCGCTCCTCGGTCGCCGCGCCACCGGCGTCCTGAGCGGCGGCGACGAGCCGGTCAGCTGACGACGATCGGGACGGTGGCCGTGTAGGCGAGGTGGCCGAAGCAGGCGACCTTCACCAGTGCCCACCAGTGCGCGCCGGGACGGGCGGTGGCGGGGATCGTCACGGGGTAGCGCAGTGAGATCTCCCTTCCGGGTTCGGCCTCGAAGCCGGTCGTCCACGGTCCCGCGAGTTCCCAGGTGCCCCATGGGCTGATCAGTTGCGCTTCGCCGCGTACCTGACCATGGACCTGGTTGGTCACGGTCAGCACGAGGTCGGCCGACCCGCCGGGCGGCAGCCGGAGTTCCGCTGGTTCGAGGGTGGCGGTGATCGGGGGCGAGGCGGGAAGGGCTCCGACGACGACCTCGGCCGTGTCCTCGAGCGCCTGACCGAGTTCGTCGCGGATCCGGGCGGCGAGATGGCGGATCCCCTGCTCCCCCGAGACGGTGACCGTGAACTCGGCGTGCTCCCCCGCCGCCAGGTCGTAGTCGAGGGGCGGGGCCTCGACCTTGAGACCCGCCGGCACGTCCAGCTCCACCCTGCCGGAGGCGGGCTCGGTCGAGCAGGCCACGGTGATCCGCAGGTTCGCGCTCTCGCCTGGCGCCGGCCGTACGGAGAACGGGGAGACGCTCTCGCCTGGCGCCGGCCGTACGGAAGGCGGGGAGATGTGGACGGCCACGGGCAGGTAACCCACGGGCGCGGGCCCCTTGTCGTGCAGCCAGTAACGGGTGTGCACCGGCTGCGCCACCTCGGTGGAGGGTCCGAGGGGCGCGTCGCCGTCACGCCGCGAGGCCGGTGTGACGGCGAGGGTCACCACCTGCGCCGGGCGCAGGTCCACCCGCCCATCCGCGACGGGTACGGCGCGGCCCTCCTCCAGGACGCCGGTCAGAGCTGCCTGCTCGATCCCGCCGTGCAGGGTCACGCGGGCACTGCTCGCCCGGCCGTGCGGTTCGTAGAACCGGAAGACGGGACCCGGCTTGAGCGCGGTGAGCACGGCGTCGTCCACCGAGGCGAGGCTGAGCGCGGCGGGCAGCTCGCCGGGGTGGGCGAAGTCTTCGTGGGCCAGGAGCTCGTGGTTGTACTCCTGTCCGGCACGCACGAACCCGGCTTCCCGCCAGTCGCCCGGCCCCGCGACCAGGCTGTAGGCGAAGGTGTGGCTCCAGTGCTGCCAGCCGAAGTCCGAGCCGTCTGGCGCGGTCCTGCGCTCGCCGTTCAGCCAGACGCCGCTGGGCCACGCGCTGCAGGCCCGCATCAACGACAGGTACGCGGTGCCGTCGCGCTCGGCGACGAAGCCGGGCGTCCCCCGGTTGAGCAGCGCGACGGAGTGGCCCGTCAGCGGGTCGAGCGTGCCGGGAAGGTCCTGCCTGACCTCGATCACGCTGTCGGCGAGGTCCTGGACGAGCCCTTCGAGGTCCGTGACGACGAGCGTGGGCAGGTCGCGCGCGCCACGCACGTCGTCCTCCGGCGCCTGTCCCGCGGGCGGGACGAACACGCGGCCGGTGGCGGCCAGCGTTCTCGCGGAGGCGTCGTCCAGTACCGCGGAGGCCACGGCGTTGACGTCGGGGCCGCCGATCACGATGCGCACGTCGGGCAGGTTGGAGTCGAGGTCGAGCCAGCCGTAACGGTTGCCGTCGGGCAGCGTCGAGGTCGCGGTCACGCCCTGCGCGGCGAGAGCGGCCAGCAGGGGGCGCGGGTCGACGTCCGCGGGGGCGACCACCTCGGCCACGCCGATCGCGTGCTGCACCTCGCCCAGGTCGATGCGGACGGCGGAGCTGAGCCCCGCCCAGGTGAGCGCCGGGTTGTCGAGCGTCCACAGCTGTTCGGCCGCGTCGGCGGCGGGCCTGCCGAAGGAGCGGCCGACGGCGGCGTAGCCGGTCTCGTAGACGGGCCGCGCGCCGGGCAGATCGAGGTCGAACCTGATCCTGAGGAGCCTGTCCCTGCCGATGGAGCCGTCGGCGTGGAGCAGGAAGTCGACCCGGTCCATGCCGTCGTGGAGCAGGACCTCCTGGGTGAGCGTGAGGTCGTCGAGCTCGGTCTCGATGACGAGGCGGCTGCCGAGCGGGCTGGTCTCGGCGCGGACCCGTCCTCGCGTGGGAATCCGGCCCGGTCCCTTGGGGAGCAGATGCCAGGGCCCCTCGCCCCATACGGGGTGCTTGTCGTACTCCTCCTGCAGGTACGGCACGCCGCCCAGGCCGTCGGGGCGGAGCAGTTGCCGTCCCGTCCGCAGGTCCACGACGGAGGTGAGCGCGGGCCCCTCGGCGGTGACCTCGAAGGCCTGGTTGCGCACGGTGGCCCCGTCCACGGGAGTCCAGGTCGGCACGTCGTCGGCGGGCACCAGGTGGAAGGTCCGGTACCCGAGGGCGGGCACGTCCTCGGCGCGGAAGGTGAGCGTGGCCTCGGCCAGCGACCCGTCGGGGTGCCTGACGACGCCCTCGGCCACCGCAGCGGCGGATGCCACGGCGCAGCCCCGCCACTCGCCCCGCGGGAAGGTCACGCGGACGGTCGCCAGGCCTGAGCAGGGCCAGGACAGGGTGTTCGTCACGACGAGGGGCCGGCCCGGTCCCGTGGTGTCGGCCAGCGACGACAGGTGGCGGGCGGCCCTGGTGCGGACCTCGTCGCCCAGTTCGTAGGCCTCGCGCCAGCCGCCGAGCAGGTCGAGGTAGACCTGGTCGGACTCGGTGCCGGTCAGGGCGTCGTGATGGGCGTTGAACAGCAGCTGCCGCCAGGCCTTGTCCATGGCCTCGGCGGGGTAGCGGGCGCCCTTGAGCGAGGCGAGCGTGGCGAGGCGTTCGGCGTCGAGCACGGCGATCTCGGCGGCGCGGTGGGCCTGCTTGGTGTCGATGAAGGAGACGTCCTTGCCGGTGTAGACCGGGTTCATGTCGCGGGTCTGGGGGCTGGCCCGCCGTTCGCCCAGCTCGGAGCGGACGGCGTCGAAGAAGTCGCGGGGCAGGCCGACGGTGAACCGGGGCCAGACGTACGGCCACGAGCGGTGGATGTCGGTGCACCATCGCGAGGGCACCACGTGGTCGCCGCCGACGGGCAGCATCACGTTGCGGGTCGCGGCGACCGGCTTCAGCTCGGCGAACTGCTCGTAGGCCACCTCGAGCGCCTGCTCAAGCGTCGTCGCCTGGTGGTCCATGGCCCAGCCGGTGCTGTAGTGGTTGGCCATGTAGTGGGTGAGCAGGCCGCGCCCGTCGGGCGAGATCCACTCGAACT
Source organism: Nonomuraea sp. NPDC059194 (assembly GCF_042754765.1). Taxonomy (NCBI): domain Bacteria; kingdom Bacillati; phylum Actinomycetota; class Actinomycetes; order Streptosporangiales; family Streptosporangiaceae; genus Nonomuraea; species Nonomuraea sp. NPDC059194. Next base: position 525,217 of record NZ_JBHZBH010000002.1, read on the forward strand.
CGCTGGGGAACTGCATGAGGCTGTTGTCGCCGACGTGCTTGTTCGGCCCCCACATGTGGAACGGCCCGCGCGCCCACGCGCTGGAGTCGAGCCCCGCGTCGGCCATCAGACCGGGGTAGGCGGGGTCGTGGCCGAAGACGTCGAGCATCCAGGCGCTGCGCGGGTCGCCGCCGACGACGTCGCGCTGGTAGGCGATGCCGTACTGGGCGTTGCGGATCGTGGTCTCGGGGTGGGTGAGGTTGGTGTTCGGCTCGTTGTAGTTGCCGCCGACGATCTCCACGCGGCCCTCCGCGAGGAAGCGGCGCAGGTCGGCCCGGTCTTCGGGGCAGGCGTCCCAGTGCGGCTTGAGGTAGTCGACCTCGGCGAGCACGAACTTGTAGTCCTCGTCGCGCCTGGCCGCCTCCAGGTGGGCGCGGACCAGGTCGAAGGCGGTGAAGACGGTGGTCTTCGGTCGGCTCTCTTCGGCGGCGGGCACGTCGTACCAGGTCTGGGTGTAGCCGGCCTGGGTGTTCCACCACACCGGGTCGTAGTGGAAGTGGGAGACCATCCACATCGTCCACCCCGGCACGGCCGCGCGGATCTCCCCGTCGAGGCGTGCCCCGTGGAAGTCGGTGACGGTGGCGGTGACGCGGCGCAGAGCGCCCTCGGTGACCGGCGCGGCGAGTGCCACGCCGACCTCCGCCACGTGCCGCTCTCCGGCCGCGAGCGCGGGCACCACGACAGGCTCGGGCGTGGTCACGGCGGGGCCCTCCACGCGCACGGCGACGGGCTCGGCGCAGGGCCCGGACACCGTCACCCTGATCACCTGCAGTGGCCTGGCGGCCGTTCCCACGAAGAGGTCCGTCGAGGCGATCCGGTCGATCCGCATGCACACTCCCCGAGCTTTTTTGACATTGCGCGATGGCAAATGTCTCCTCGCCGCTCAGGCCGTGTCAAGAGGCAGGCCGGTGATCGCGCTGATCATGTCGGCCGCCCGCGCCACCGCCTGCTCCGGTTCGCGGCGCCTGGACAGCACGTCCTCGGTCATGGCCTGCAGCCGCGCGGACACCAGGGCGTAGACCGGGCTCGACGGCCTGAGCACGGCGTGTTCGAGCCGCTCGCCCGTCTCGGCGTGGAAGGGGGAGATGGCCGCTATCTCGCGCAGCGCCGACAGCCTGGGCGGGAGCTGGCCGGTCTCCATGCACCGCCGTACGAGCTCCTGGGGTGAGAGCGCGGCGCGCAGCAGTCGCATGGCGGCCTGCGGGTGGCGCGCCTGGCGCGGGATGGCGTAGGCCATGCCGCCGCACAGGACGGCCGCGCGGCCGTGCGGGCCGCGCGGCATGGGCGCGAAGCCGAACTCCTCGCCGATGTGGTCGATGGAGTCGCCCGCCCATCCGGCCAGGTCGCTGGCGCCCAGGCACAGGTCGGCCTGTCCTTCGGCGAGGAGCTGGACCGCGTGGTCGGAGTCGTAGCCGGTGACCTCGGGCAGGATGACGCCGTCGTCGAGCAGGCGGCGCAGGAAGCGCATGGTCTCCACGGTCGCGGGGCTGTCCAGCACCACGGAACCGGCCGACATGACGGCCGCGCCGTTGGATGCGAGGAGCGCGGCGAGCGCGTAGGTGGTGGTCTCGGCGGCGCGCAGCCCGCCCGGCATCGCCAGCACGTGGCGGCCGGGAGGGTTGGCCGCGGCCAGGCGGCGGCCCAGCTCGTGCAGCTCGGACCAGGTGCGCGGGGCTTCGACGCCCGCCCGTTCGAGCGCGTCGCGCCGATACCACAGCCCCGCCACGTCGGAGGGAGCCTGTACGGCCATGACCGCGTCGCCGAGGCGGTGCGCCTTGGCGAAGGAGGGCAGGAAGTCGGCGTCGTGCTCGTGCTCCACCCATGCGGGGTCGATCTCGTTCAGCGGCGTGAGGAAGCCGCTCCTGGCGAATTCGGCGACCCACACCGAGTCGAGGACCGCCAGGTCAGGCCCCCTGCCCTCGGCGATGCGGGCGAGGAAGGTGTCGTGGAGTTCATGCAGCGGCGGCCGATGGACGTCGAGCCTGAACGCCTCGCCCGCCGCCTCGCGCATGGCGTCCGCCCAGGGCTCGTCGGCGCCGAGGACGCGCAGGACCGGCGCCTGCTGCCGGAAGGCCGGGTTGACGAAGGTGCCGCGCCGGCGATGCCGGATGATCACGCCCTCCTCGGCCAGCTCCGCGAGCGCGCGGGTCACGGGCGTTCTGCTGAGCCCGTACCGCTCGCAGAGCTCGTGCTCGGTCGGCAGGCGTCCGTCGAGACCGTAGACCCCAGCGTCGATCTCCGCCCGCAGCCGAGTCTTCAGCTCGCGGTAGAGGGGGGTGGACTCCATCGGACTCCTTCGGTTTTGCCTCTTGATCTGGCACGCATTTTGTCATTATTGTCACGGCAACTCCAGAGAGGAGCCCCCCATGCACCACCGCCGAGCACTCACCGCACTGCTCGCCCTCTCCCTCGCCGGAAGTCTGGCCGCCTGTAGCAGTGGCGGGAAGACCGGCGCCACCGAGTCCCGCCCGGGCGCCACCTCCGCAGGGGCGCAGAAGCCCATGGTGATCGATGTCGGGTTCTCCGGCACCACCATCACGCGGAACTTCAACCCGTTCAACATCCAGGCCACGCAGGGCATGAACGGGTACATCTACGAGAACCTGTTCACGTTCAACATCCTCAAGGGCGGCGCGTTCGTGCCGTGGCTGGCCACGAAGTACGAGTGGTCCGACGACGGCAAGAAGATCACCATTCACCTCGACCCGCGGGCGACCTGGAGTGACGGCTCCAAGCTGACCAGCAAGGACGTGGTCTTCACGATGACGTACGCCAAGGAGCACAAGAACACCACGAACGCCGGCTTCCAGTGGGAGTCCGTCGACGCTCCCGACGACAAGACCGTCGAGATCACCTTCGCCCAGCCCTCCTTCACGCTCGTCGACCAGATCGGACGCATCCGCCCGGTCCAGGAGAAGACCTTCCAGGGCAAGGATCCCAACGAGTTCACCAACCCGGATCCGGTCGGCACGGGGCCGTACAAGCTCGCCCAGTTCTCCCCGCAGCAGCTCACGTTCGAGGCGCGCGAGGACTACTGGAAGCAGGAGGTGCCGGTCAAGACGCTGAAGATGCCGATCATCGGTGGCACGGGCGTGCTGTCCAGGCTGCTGTCCGGGGAGGTCGCCTGGAGCGGCGGCTCCGTCCCCAACGTGATGAAGAGCTACGTGGGCAAGGACCCCGAGCACAACCACGCCTGGTACCCCACCTACGGCTCGCTCTTCCTCTGGCTCAACACCGAGAAGAAGCCCTTCGACAACGTTCACGTGCGCAAGGCCATCTCGCTCGCGCTGGACCGCCAGCAGATCGCCGACGCCGGCAACCCTGGGCTCTTCCACCCGATCAATCTCACCGGCCTCGACCAGGAGACGATGGCCGACTGGATCGCCCCGCAGTACGCGAACGCGGTCCACAAGGGCGCCGACCTGGAAGCGGCGAAGGCGGAGCTGGCCAAGGCCGGCGTCAAGCCGGAGGACATCTCCTTCGACCTCATCGAGAACGCCGAGTGGACCGACGCGGTCCAGCGAGACAAGATCATCGCACAGCAGCTCGGCAAGCTCGGCATCAAGGTCAACGTCCGCCTGCTGCCGGGCGCCCAGACCACGACGATGCGGCAGCAGGGCGACTTCGAGGCGGCCACGGGTGGTGCCGTCTACAACGGTCAGACGCCCTACAGCTTCTACAACTCGATCCTGTCCAGCAAGAAGATCGGCACCGAGTACAACTGGGGCAGGATCTCCGACAAGAACGTGGACGGGCTGCTCGAGAAGATGGCCTCCACCGGTGACACCGAGGAGATCAAGGGCTACGTCCACGAGCTGGAGAAGTTCATGGTCGAGCAGTCGCCGTTGATCCCGCTGGCCAACATCGGCGCCTCCACGGAGTACAGCACCAAGGACTGGACTGGCTGGCCTGACGCGAGCAACCCGTACACGATCTCCGCGCCGTGGTCGGGCCCGCCGGACAACATCTACACGCTGCTGTCCCTCAAGCCCGCCGCCAACTAGACATATGTCGAGATTTCTGGTCCGCCGGGTCGCCTTCTACGCCGTCACCGCGTGGATAGCGATCACGCTCAACTTCCTGCTCCCCCGGCTGATGCCAGGCGACCCGGCGGAAGCCCTGATCTCGCAGATGTCCGCGCGCATGCCACTCACCCCCGAGCAGGCGGCCTCGATCCGGCAGATGTTCGGCGGGTCGCAGCTCCCACTATGGGAGCAGTACGGCGACTACCTTGCCGACCTGGCTCGGCTCGACTTCGGGGTCTCCACCTCCTTCTATCCCTCGCCCGTCTCGGAGATCGTGGGCGGCGCCATCTGGTGGACGGTGATCCTGGTCGGCCTCACCACGGTGCTGGCCTTCGTGATCGGCACCGCGCTCGGCATCGTGGCGGGAGCACGGCCAGGCTCGCGGCTCGACTCGCTGCTCACCCCGATCTCCACGTTTCTCGGCTCGCTGCCGTTCTTCTGGGTGGCGCTGCTGGCGGTGCTGGTCTTCGGGTCGGAACTGCAGTGGCTGCCGAACGGCGGCGGCTGGGATCCCGACATCCCGATCGGCTTCACGCCCGAGTTCGTCGCCAGCGCCGTCGAGTACGCCATCCTGCCCGCCGCCACCATCCTGATCGTGTCGTTCAGCGGCTGGCTGTTCGGCATGCGCAACATGATGATCACCACGGCGTCCGAGGACTACGTGCTGCTGGCGACCGCGAAAGGGCTCTCCCCACGGCGGGTGATGTTCTCCTACGCGGCGCGCAACGCCATCCTGCCGAGCGTCGCCGGGTTCGCCACCGCGATCGGCGCCGTGGTCGGCGGATCGCTGCTCGCCGAGATCGTCTTCGCCTACCCGGGAGTGGGCCACCTGATGTACAAGGCGGTGAGCATGCTCGACTACCCCCTGATGCAGGCCCTCTTCCTGGTGATCTCGCTGTCCGTGCTCGCCGCGAACTTCGTCGCCGACTCGGTCTACGGCCTGCTCGACCCCCGCGCGCGGGAGGTGCGATGACCAATCGCAAGGTACGCGTCGGCGTGGCCGTCCTCGTCTTCTTCGTCCTGCTGGCGGCCGTCGGGCCGATCGTCACCGACGCCCTCGGACTGTCGGCCACGGAGATCGACACGGCCAACCCCCTGCTGCCTCCGTCGGTCGAGCACCCGCTCGGCACCACGATGAGCGGGGAGGACGTGCTGGCGCAGCTTGTGGTCGGCGCGCGCAACTCGCTCATGGTGGGGGTGGTCGCCGGGACCATCGCCGTGGTGCTGTCGGTGCTGGTGGGCGTGACGGGCGCCTATCTCGGCGGCAAGGTGGACGCGATCCTGACCGCGATCACCAACGTCTTCCTCGTCCTGCCGGGCCTGCCGTTGCTCATCATCGTGGCCGGCTACATCCAGGGCCGGGGAGGCTGGCTGCTCGTCGCCCTGATCATCGGGCTGACGGCGTGGCCGTGGGGCGCCAGGCAGAAGCGGGCGCAGACCCTCTCGCTGCGCCACCGCGACTTCGTGATGGCCGCCGAGACGGCGGGCGAGAGCAAGTGGCGGATCATCGCCTTCGAGCTGATCCCGAACCTGCTGCCGCTGATCTCCGCCGGCTACCTGGGGGCGGTCATCGCGTCGATCTTCGCCGACGCCGGGCTCTCGTTCATCGGCCTGGGCAACATCGACGTCACGAGCTGGGGTTCGATGCTCTACTGGAGCCAGAAGGAGCAGGCGCTGCTGCAGGGGGCCTGGTGGTGGTTCGTGCCGCCCGGAGCGTGTATCGCCCTGCTGGGCACGGCGGCCGGGCTGATCAACTTCGGCATCGACGAGCTGACCAATCCGCGGCTGAGGGTGAAAGCATGACCAGGCTCCTCGAGGTCACCGGGCTTCATGTGCGGTACGGCGACGACGTCCATGCCGTCAACGACGTGTCGTTCACGCTCGACAGGGGCGAGATCCTCGGCGTCGCGGGCGAGAGCGGCTGCGGCAAGTCCACGCTCATCACCGCGCTGCTGCGGCTGACCAGGCCACCCGCCAGGGTGACGGCGGGCTCGATCCGCTTCGGCGAGGTCGACCTGCTGACGCTCGGCGACAAGCAGCTGAGAACGATGCGCTGGGAGCGCCTGGCCATCGTCTTCCAGAGCGCGATGAACGCGCTCAACCCCGTGCACCGGCTGGGCAGTCAGTTCGTCGACGTGATCCGCACCCACAGGGGCGGCGGCCGTGCCGAGGCGTGGGACAAGGCCGCCCGGCTGCTCGGGCTGGTCGGCATCCCCGCCGACCGGCTGCGCGCCTACCCGCACGAGTTGTCGGGCGGGATGCGGCAGCGCGCCACGATCGCGCTGGCCCTGGCCTGCGAGCCCGACCTGGTCGTCATGGACGAGCCGACCACCGCCGTCGACGTCGTCATGCAGCGCCAGATCATGCGCCAGATCATGCGCCTGCGCGAGGAGCTCGGCTTCGCGATCGTCTTCGTCACCCACGACCTGAGCCTGCTGATCGAGATCGCCGACAGGATCGCCATCATGTACGGCGGGCGCATCGTGGAGCTGGCCTCCGCCCGCGAGATCTACGACTCCCCCCAACACCCCTACACGCTGGGCCTGCGCGATTCCTTCCCGCCTCTGCACGGCCCCAGGCGGGAGCTGCACGGCATCCCCGGCTCGCCCCCTGACCTGCGGAACCTGCCGGACGGCTGCGCGTTCGCCGCGCGCTGCCCGTCCAGGATGGACGCCTGCGCGCGCAGCCTGCCCGCCCTGACCGATCTCGGTGGCCGCCAGGTCGCCTGCCTCCTCCACACCGGAGCACACCCATGACGGAACCGGTTCTCGAAGCGGTCGGCGTGAGCAAGCACTTCCCCGTCGGTCGCGGCAGGGCGGTGCGCGCCGTCGAGGACGCCACCGTACGCCTGTATCCGGGCAGGACGGTCGCCCTGGTCGGCGAGAGCGGCAGCGGCAAGACCACGCTCGCGCGGATCCTCGCGCGCTACTACCCGCCCACCCAGGGCGAGATCCGGCTGAGCGGCGGCGAAGGACACTCCTACCGCCGCCAGGTGCAGCTCGTCTACCAGGACCCCTTCGCCTCGCTCAACCCGGTCCACAGGGTCGGCTACATCCTCGGCAGGGTCCTGCGCATCCACGGTCACGCGCGGGGCCGGGCCGAGGTCAGGGAGCAGACCGCCGAGCTGCTGCGCAGGGTCAACCTGCCGGAGGAGTTCCTGGAGAAGTTCCCGCACGAGCTGTCGGGCGGGCAGCGCCAGCGCGTCGTGATCGCCCGCGCGCTGGCCGTACGGCCGCGCGTCCTGCTCGGCGACGAGCCGGTCTCCATGCTCGACGTCTCGATCCGGCTGGACATCCTGAACCTCCTGGCCAGGCTGCGCGACGAGCAGGGGCTGGCGATCCTCTACATCACGCACGACATCGCCGGAGCCCGCTACTTCTCCGACGAGATCCACGTCATGTACGCCGGCCAGATGGTGGAGGGCGGCCCTGCCGACTCGATCACCGAGGGCGCCAGGCACCCCTACACGCGGCTGCTCCTGGCCTCCGCCCCCGACCCTGACAGGGTCGCGAACGGCAGCGGCCCTGACGAGGAGCTTGGTGAGCCGCCCAGCCTCATCGACCCGCCCACGGGCTGCCGTTTCCACCCGCGCTGCCCCGCCGCCATGGACGTCTGCCGCGACAAGGTCCCGCCGCGCAGCGAGCACGGCGAGGGCCACTGGACCACCTGCTGGCTCTACGCGAAGGACGACGAGTGAACGACCTGGCGGCCTCTCGCGTCACCGCGCTCGCCGTACGGAAAGCAACGGGAGGTTAGGCACATGCGCTTCGGCGTGAACTACACGCCATCTCGGGGATGGTTCCACCACTGGCTCGATCTGGACCTGGAGGCGGTGAGAGCTGATTTCCACCAGATCGCCGCGCTGGGCCTCGACCACGTACGGATCTTTCCGTTGTGGCCGTTGCTGCAGCCGCATCGCGGGCTGATCAGGCGCTCGGCCGTCGAGGACGTCGGACGAGTGGTCGACGTGGCGGCATCGGCGGGTCTCGACGTGCAGGTGGACGTGCTCCAGGGGCATCTGTCCAGCTTCGACTTCTACCCGACCTGGCTGCAGACGTGGCACCGGCGCAACGTCTTCACCGATCCCGACGTGGTGGCCGCGCAGGCCGACCTGGTGCGCACGGTCGCGGCCGCCATGGCCGACCGGCCGAACCTGCTGGGGCTCACGCTCGGCAACGAGCTGAACAACCTCGTCGCGCACAACCCCGTGACGTCCGACGAGGTGGACGCCTGGCTCGACCGGATGCTCGCCGCCTGCTACGCGGCCGACCCCGCGCACCCGCACGTCCACTCGGTCTACGACGCGACCTGGTACTCCGACGACCACCCGTTCACGCCGCGCGCCTCCGTCACCAAGGGCGCGATGACCACCGTTCACCCGTGGGTGTTCTCCGGCGACTGCGCGGGACGGTACGGCCCGCTCGCGCCGCAGACCACGCACCTGGCCGAGTACGTGGTGGAACTGGCCAAGGCCTACGCCGACGACCCCGGCCGGCAGGTGTGGGTGCAGGAGGTCGGCGCGCCCGAACCGCACATTCCGGGCGAGCACGCGGCCGAGTTCGCCACGCGGACCCTGCGCAACGTGCTGACCTGCGAGGGCGTCTGGGGGGTCACGTGGTGGTGCTCCCACGACGTCGACCGGCGACTGCTGGACTTCCCTCCGCTGGAGTACACGCTCGGCCTGCTGGCCAACGACGGTTCGGACAAGCCGCTCGCGACCGCCTATGCGAAGATCGCGGCGGAGGAGCACGTCCCCTCCCGGCGTACGTCCGCGCTGGTCTTCGACGGCACCAGGTCGAACTCGGCGCCCGGCGGCGCCTTCTTCGAGGCATGGATGCGGCAGGCCGCCGCGGGCCGCCGCCCGGCGATCGTGCTCGCCGACCGCGCCGACGACGCCGGCCATCTGGCCGCACGCGGCATCGAGGAGGTCTCATGACGATGCAACCCTGGTTCCCCGACGCCAAGCTGGGCATCTTCGTCCACTGGGGCATCTACGCCGTCAACGGCATCGCCGAGTCGTGGTCGTTCTTCAACGGGCAGATCAGCCACGACGACTACCTGAAGCAGCTCGACGGCTTCACCGCCGCCCGCTACGACCCCGTCCAGTGGGCCGAGCTGTTCGCCGAGGCGGGCGCGCGGTACGCCGTGCTGACCGCCAAGCACCACGACGGGGTGGCGCTGTGGCCGACCGAGGGGCTGACGGTGGCGCGCGAGCGCGACCTGCTCGGGGAGTACGTGCGGGCCGTCCGCGCCAAGGGGCTGAAGGCCGGGGTGTACTTCTCGCACCTGGACTGGACGCATCCCGACTACGCCAGTATCGGCACCGGCGACAACCGCTTCGCCCACCCTCCCGAGGGACAGCAGGACCCCGCGCGCTGGGAGCGGTTCCTGGCCTTCCACCGCCGCCAGCTCGCCGAACTGCAGACCCGCTACGCCCCCGACCTGCTCTGGTTCGACGGCGACTGGGAACGCGACGCCGAGACCTGGCGGATGGCCGAGCTGCGCGCGGAGCTGCTGGCCCGCCAGCCTTCCGTGATCGTCAACGGCCGCATGCAGGGTCACGGAGACTACGCCACCCCCGAGCAGGGCGTGCCGATCGAGCTGCCGCCCGGCCCGTGGGAGCTGTGCCTGACGATCAACGACTCGTGGGGCTGGCAGCCTCAGGACGACAACCACAAGTCGGTGCGCCAGCTCGTCCGCGTGTTCGCCGAGACGATCGGCGGCGGCGGCAACCTCCTGCTCGACGTCGGCCCCCGTGAGGACGGCACGATCCCGCCGGAGCAGGCCGAGCGGCTACGCGGCCTCGGCGCCTGGATCCGCCCCCATGCCGAGGCGATCTACGCGACGACCCGCGGCCTGCCGCCGGGCCACTTCAACGGCGCCACCACCCTCTCGGCGGACCGCACCACGCTGTACCTGTTCGTGTTCGACCGGCCCAACGAGTTCGTGGTCCTGCGCGGTGTGCGCAACCGGGTCACCGGCGTGCGCACCCTCGGCGGTACGGCCCTGCGCCACGAGCGGTTCGGCGGGCTGGGCGAGGTCCCCGGATGGGAGTACATCCACCTGTCCGACGAGCACCTCGATCCGCTCTGCACCGTGCTGGAGGTGACGCTGGACGGCGAGCTGGAGCTCTACCGGGCCCACACCCGCGACTGAGCTGCGCTGTTACGCTGAAGTGGTGGTGAGGACCCGGACGGCGGCGGTCCTCATGACCGCCGCGTTGCTGACGGCCGCCTGCGGAGCGCAGGGGGACGGATCACCCGGCGCGCTCGGCGCCGGGCCAACGGCCTCCGCCGCCGCGGCGACCGTTCCCGACGCGCTGAGGTTCACCGCCAGGACGCTGGACGGCAAGGATTTCAACGGCGAGAGCCTGGCGGGAAAGCACGTGGTCTTCTGGTTCTGGGCGCCGTGGTGCGTGGATTGCTACGACGAGGCGCCGGCGGTCATGGCGGCCTCAGCGACGTTCGGTGACGTCGCCTTCGTCGGCGTCGCGGGCATGGACACCGAGGCGGCGATGAAGGAGTTCGTCCAGCGCACTCACACCGACACCATCGTGCAGCTCTCCGACGACAAGGGCGTGGTGTGGACCAAGCTGGACGTCAGCGAGCAGTCCACCTTCGTGTTCATGACGCCAGCCGGCCGGACCACACGCACGTTGGGGCCGCTCACCACCGAAGAGCTGACCGGTTATGTCAAGAAGCTGCTGGCCGGCTAGGTGGTGAGCGCCGACCTGCCGCTCGCGCTGGCTCTCACCGCGGGCGCCCTGGCCGCGGTCAACCCGTGCGGCTTCGCGCTGCTCCCGGCCTATATGGCCATGCTCCTCGCCGACGACGCGGACGCCCACCACGGCCCGGTGCCGCGGGCGCTCAAGCTCTCGGCCGCGATGACGGGCGGGTTCCTCACCGTCTTCGGCCTGTCCGGGCTGGTCCTCACCCCGCTGGCCATATCCGTCGGGAAGTACCTGCCCTGGCTGACGATCGTGATCGGCCTCGTCCTCGCCGCCCTCGGGCTGTGGCTGCTGAGCGGCAGGGAGCTGTCGCCGCGCACGCCGAAGCTCGCCACCGGCCGCCCGGCGATGTCGGTGGGATCGCTGTATGGCTACGGGCTGTCCTACGCGGTGGCCTCGCTGTCGTGCACGGTCGGCCCGTTCCTCGCTGTCGTCTCCGCCGCCCTGGTCAGCGGCGGGATGCTCGGCGGGCTGACGATCTTCGTGGCCTACGCGCTCGGCATGGGGCTGGTCGTCGCCCTTCTGTCGCTGGCCGTCGCGCTGGCCAGGAGCGCGGTCGTGGGTGGTCTGCGGCGCGTCCTGCCGTACGTGTCACGGATCGGCGGCGGCCTGCTCCTGCTCGCCGGGCTGTACGTCGCCTACTACGGCTGGTACGAGCTGCGCGTCTTCGCGGGCGCCTCGACCGGCGATCCGATCGTCGGCGCCGCCAGAGCCGTACAGCGAACGGTGGCGGGATGGGTCGCGGCTATGGGTGTCGGCTGGATCGCCGTCGGGCTGGCCGTGGTCGTGCTCGCCGCGTTCTTTCTCGGGCGCAGCCGTACCGGATCGCGCCGGAAATGACGGCGGCTAGGGCAGCTGCGCGGCATTGAACCCGCACAGCAGCTCGCCGTCGGGCGGGATGACGGCGTAGCTGCTCTCGGGCAACTCGTTCCAGACTCCCTGCAGGTCGCCGAGCGGCTCGGACACGACCAGGCGGGTATCGCCGGACAGCCCCCGCAGCCACGCGACATCGGGGTGCAACGCGCGCAGGGACTCCACGCTGGAGCTGTAGAACAGCGTGCGTGACTGGCGCCGGCTGGAGTAGCGGAAAACCCACACCCGCTCGCCGTTCGACGTCGCGACCGTCATCTGCAGCGGGAACTCGATCCCGTGGTCGTCGCCGAGCCGTTCGACCAGGCCGGCCATGCGGGCCACGGCCCCCGGCGGATCGTCGTCCAGCCCGAACGTCAGCGCCAGGTAGAACATCACCTCCGAGTCCGTCGTGCCCTCGATGCGGGAGAACAGCGAGGGGTCGACGGCCATGCACAGCTCCCGCCGGAGCCGGTCGAAGCCCGCGATCACGCCGTTGTGCATCCACATCCAGCGGCCGTGGCGGAACGGGTGGCAGTTGGTCTGCTGTACGGCCGTGCCGGTCGACGAGCGGATGTGGGCGAAGAACAACGGCGAGCGGACATGGTAGGCGATCTCCCGCAGGTTCCGGTTGTTCCACGCGGGGCCGGTGTCCCGGAAGATCGCCGGGGTGGCGATGTCACCGGTGTACCAGCCGATGCCGAAGCCGTCGCCGTTCGTCGTCTCCACGCCCATCCGGGAGCGCAGGCTCTGGTCGATCAGCGACGGCTCCGGCCGGTACAGCACGTCGCACAGCAGCACGGGCGTCCCCGAGTAAACGAGCCATCGGCACATGAGCCACGCCTTTCCTCAGCAGGTCGTACGACTTCAGCCGTACCCCCTCGGCCGGGACCTAGTTGGTGTTCGGGATACCACTGGTGTCCGCGGGATTGCCGTGGTCCTCGGGGTTCACCTTGTCCGGCGGCCCGTTCTCGTTCGGGACACCACTGCCATCCGCCGGATTCCCGTGATCCTCGGGATTGACCTTGACCGACCGGCTTCTCCTGTCGCGGGAGTCACCGTCGCCATGATGGACGCCCTGGCCGACGACAGCGCCCGTCACCGAGCTGGTTCCGGCGTTGGCGGGCTGAGCCGACAGCAGCAATGGGGCGGCGAAAGAGGACGCCACGATGATGGTGGCGCTGACAGCCTTCTTCAGTATCTCCATGCTGAGTTGTCTAGTGGAATGTAGTTATAAGTCCCTTTCATGCGGGTTGCAGGGCAAGCCACGGGTGTAGGCGAAATCGCGAGGGGCAGCACGGTGGCCATGGACATTGCGGGGGACACTCCGGGGCTGGCCGAGTCGTACTGGATGGATTCCACCGAGCCGACGTCCTATCCGACGTTGGCCGATGACCTCCAGGTCGACGTGGCGGTGGTGGGCGGCGGGATCGCGGGACTGTCGACGGCGTGGGAGCTGGTGCGGGCCGGACGGTCGGTGGCGGTGCTGGAGGCGGGCCGGATCGCCGCCGGGGTCACGGGGTACACGACGGCGAAGTTGTCCGCCCTGCACACGCTCGTCTATGCGGGCATCCGCTCGGCGCAGGGCGCCGAGGCCGCGCGGCTGTACGCCACCTCGCAACAGCAGGCGATCGAGCACGTCGCGCGGACAGCGGACGAGCTGGCGATCGACTGCGAGCTGGAACAGCTGCCCGCCTACACCTACGTCGAATCGGCTGAGCAGGTCCAGCGGATCCAGGACGAGGCCGAGGCGGCCGCGGCCGCGGGACTGCCCGCGTCGTTCGTCACCGGCACGGGCCTGCCCTTCCCTGTCGCAGGCGCGGTACGGCTGGAGCGGCAGGCGCAGTTCCACCCGCGCCGCTACCTGCTCGGCCTGGCCGAGGCCATCGTCGAGGGTGGGGGCGCCATCTACGAACGCACCAGGGTGCTGGACCTGGACGAGGGCCGCCCGTGCCGCCTGACCACCGAGCACGGCCTCGCCGTCACCGCGGCCGACGTCGTCGTGACCACCCACTTCCCGGTGTTCGACCGGGCGCTGCTGTTCGCCCGTCTCGTGCCGCACCGCGAGCTCGTGGTCGCCGCTCCCATCCCCGCCGACCAGGACCCGGGCGGCATGTACATCACCCAGGCCGACAACACCCGCTCGGTGCGCACCGCCCCGTACACCGACGGCCGGCGGCTGCTCATCGTCACCGGCGAGTCGTTCACTCCGGGCGCAGGCGGGGTCGGCGACCGGTACGGCCGGCTGACCGCCTGGGCGCGGGAGCGGTTCGGGGTGAAGGAGATCGCCTACCGGTGGGCCGCACAGGACAATCGCACCACCGACCAGATCCCCTATGTGGGGCGGCTGCACTCCGCCGCCGAGCACGCCTACGTGGCGACCGGCTTCGGCGGCTGGGGCATGAGCAACGGCGTCATGTCGGGGCTGCTGCTGGCCGCCCTCATCACCGGCGAACCGGCGCCGTGGGCCGGTCTGTACGATCCGCGGCGCCTGCATCCGCTGCGCGAGGCGGCCCCGATGCTCAAGGCCCAGGCCAAGGTCGCAGGGCATTTCGTCGGCGACAGGTTGCGCTCGCACGCCGACTCCGTCGACGACATCGCCGCCGGTGCCGGCGCGGTGGTGCGGGTGCGGGGCGAACGGTGCGCGGTCTACCGCGACCAGGCCGGAACACCGCATGCGGTATCGGCCACCTGCACGCATCTGGGCTGCATCGTGGCGTTCAACGACGCCGAAAGGACGTGGGAGTGCCCCTGCCACGGCTCCCGCTTCGCCGTCGACGGCTCGGTCATCCAGGGCCCGGCCCAACGACCCCTTCAGCCCCGCTCTCTCTGATTTCCCTCGTCGGTGGCACGAGCCGCGAGCGTCGAGCTCGTGCACTTGGGCCCAGGCGCCCCGTCGTGCGGCTGGACTCTCCCCCCGTGGGAGGCCTCATGCTACTCCCAGCGGTCCCGCGGGGACGGTGTGACCGTTCGCCGCGTCAGCATGAGGAGAGCGACGCATGACCATCGTGAAGGACATCGAGACTCGCGGCATGCACCACTGCGAGACGACGGCGCTGGGGGTGCTGTTGCGGCATGAGGGACTTGATCTGTCCGAGCCCATGCTGTTCGGGCTGGGCTCCGGCCTGTCCTTCGTCTACTGGGACAGCAAGGGCATGGCGCTCCCCTTTCTCGGAGGCCGCGTCAAGCCGTTCGACCTCACCAGGAACCTGGCCGCCAGGCTGGGGCTGACGTTGATGGCCGAGGAGACCACCTCACCGCGCAAGGCGTGGGAGAACGTGGCCGCCCCCATCGACGCCGGTCGGCCGGTCGGCCTCCAGCTCGACTGCTACCACCTGGACTATTTCTGCTCCAAGGTGCACTTCGGCGGTCATGTCGTCGCCATGTACGGCTACGACGAGCACGACGTCTACCTGGTGGACACCGACCAGCAGGGAGGCGCGGTACGCACCAGCCGGGCCAGCCTCGCCATGGCGCGGGCCGAACGCGGCCCGATGACCGCCAGGAACCGATCCTTCACCGTCACTCTGCCGGCTCACCCGCTTTCCTGGCAGGACCAGATCATCCCCGCCATCAAAGACTGCGCCGACGCCTTCCTCACCGCTCCCATCGCGAACCTGGGCCACCGCGGCATCGAGAAGGCCGGCAAGCAGGTGCCCAGATGGCTGCTACGCGCCGGCGAGCCGCAGCAGGACCTGCCGCAGGCCGCCCTCCTCATGGAGAAAGGCGGCACCGGCGGCGCCCTGTTCCGCGCCCTCTATCGCGACTTCCTCGACGAGTGCGCCCGGCTGATCGACGACGGCAACCTCCGCGCCGGTCACCGGCTGTACGCCGAGGCCGCCGCCCTGTGGACCGACGTTTCCACCTTGATCGCGAAGGCTGGAGAGAGCGGCGACGCGGGATACCTCGATCAGGCCGGCGTCATCCTCCACGATCTTTCACGCATCGAGAAGGACGCCATGCAGATGCTGCGTCAGTTGTAGCTCAAGGGATGCGCTCGCCGCATGACGGCACTCGACAGATGGACCCCGGGCACTCCCCCGAGGTCCATCGTCATGCACCCGGAATCCACCGCGACCGGCCCAGGATGCCCATCCCGAGCTGCGGGAACGTGCCGCGATCCATTCCACCTAATGTTCCGCTGCTCACCCTGGCCCGAGGCTCTCGCCACATCACCGCGCGCCGTATGGGCGTCACGGCTGCTTGAAATGCAGACAGCTCTGGACGAAGTCCTGGATGGCCGGGTTGTTGTCATCGGCTGGGTTCCAGGCGACGCCGACCTGGCTGGGACTGACGCCCACGACCGGCACGAAGACCACGCCGGGACGCTGGTAGAAGCGGGCGGTGGACCCGGGGGCCAGGGCGACGCCGTAACCGTTGGCGATCGCGTTGAGCCAGTCGTCCGGGTGGTTGGTGACGGCGCCGATGCGAGGCGGGTTGCCCTGCCGCTCGTCAGTGGCCAGCCAGTAGTCACGCCACCCGCCGGTCGCTTGTGGGGCGGCAACGAACGGCTCGTCCCACAACTCGCGGAAGGGGATCTCGTCTCGGTCGGCAAGCCGGTGCATGCTCGGCAGGACGACGCAGCGAGGCTCGGTGAGCAGCACCTCTACACGCCAGGATTCCTGCCCGGGGAAGGGCAGCCGCAGCAGGGCGACGTCCACGTTGCCGGCGGCCAGCCCCGCCGTGGGGTCCGACCAAGCGCTCTGCCGCATATCGACCCGCCAGCCCGGCCTGTGCTCGCCGAACGCTGCGATGATCTCCTGGGTGGCTTCGTTGGCGGCACTGGCGAGGAACCCGACGCGCAGTACGCGGTTCTCCCGCGCGGCCGCAGCCTTGGTTTCGGTTACCGCGCGGTTCCAGTCGGCGAGCAGGGCCGGAGCCCTGAGAGCCAGGCAACGTCCGGCTTCGGTGAGAGACATCCCGGCGCGTGAGCGGGTGAACAGGCGTACCCCCAGCAAGGTCTCCAGCTGCCTGATCTGCTTGGTGAGCGCCGGCTGCGACACGTACAGCCGTTCGGCTGCGCGGGTGAGATTCCCCTCCTCGGCTACAGCGGCGAAATAGCGCAGCAGCCGCGTATCCACATCCATGCCATCAGGTTATGGATGCAGGTATTGGCCGGGCAACGACGGGCACACCGACACTGGGTGAGCAAGGTCGTTTGCCTGAGGAAGGTGCCCATGTTCGCCCTCTACGTCACCTTGACCTCCATCACCGCGACCAGTGCCGCAGTCGGGGCTTGGATGAACTTCGTACGCCATCCCATCCCCGTCGCTGCGGCAAAGCAGGTCCAGGTGCCACAGACCTGGATGCTCCCGATGGGAACCTTGCTTGGCGCCGGAGCGCTCGGGCTGGTAGCCGGGCTTGCCGTACCCGCACTCGGCGTGTCAGCAGCCACAGGGCTGGTGCTGTACTTCATCGGGGCGATCATCGCGCACGTGCGGGTCGGCGACTTTCAGCTCGGCAAGGCTGCCGCCTTCCTCGCGCTGACTGCGGCAACGCTTGCTGTCACTGTGGCGTACAGGATCGGCTGAGACGAACAAGATCGCCTACACGCAGATGGGTTCCCGATACGCGGACACGCTACTGGCGCGCTTCGACTACCTGAAGGCAGGCACCGGCTCTCCCATGGTCCTGCTCATCGCGATCGAAAGATGTCACGTAACGTCGTGGTCCCTCGGCGACGGTTGATCAAGGTGACCGCTGGACGAGCAGGCGACTCATGCCGCACGCAGCGGCTGCTCCGACGTCCGGACCAGGTCCACGATGGAGTCGTGGATCCTGTGCTGGTACGGCTGGCGCGAGCCGTACCCGATGGAGGCCGCGACGTTGCTGCCCGCCAGCCTGCCTTGGCGCAGGGCATGCTGCCCGCTCATCGGGGTGATCTTGCCGGGCCTGGTGAGGTCGGGGACGGCGGCCACGTCACCGCAGGCGTAGATCTCGGGATGGCCGGGCACGGCGAGGTGCTCGTCCGCCCTGATCCTGCCCTGCTCGGCCGCCAGTCCGAGGTTGGTCACGAGCGGATCGGGGCGGACTCCGAAGCTCCACACGATCGTGCGGGTGGGGATGAACTCGCCGTCGCTGAGTCGCAGCCCCCGGGAGGTGACCTGGCCGAGCGAGGTCTGCGTTCGGACCTCCACGCCCCGCGACCGCAGCATCCGTGCCGTGGTCCTGGACAGGCTGTGCCGCATGTCAGGCAGCAGTCGCTCGGCGGGATCGGCCAGCATCCAGCGGATCGGCTGCTCGCGCAACCGCGGGTCGCGGCAGGCGATCGACTGGGACAGCGACTGCCCGGCCGAGGCCGCCGCCGTACCCGCGTATCCCGCGCCGAGCACGACGAACGTGCAGTGGGCCGCGCGTTCGAAGGGATCGCTGCTCGCGGCGGCCAGGGAAAGCTGCCGGTGGATGTGATCGCGCAGATGGAGGGCCTGGCCGACGTCGTGGAAGCCGACGCTGTGCGCCGAGACCGCGGAGACCCGGGCGACTTCGCTCACGCCTCCGGCCGCGATGATCAGCCGGTCGTAGTCCAGCACGCCACCGTCATAAAGCACGCGCTGGGCGTGGGCGTCGATATGGGTGACCGTGCCGAGCACCACCCGCACACCCGGCAGCGTCTCGGCCAGCGGCACGCTCACCCGATCCGGGCTGAGGACGCCCGTCATCACCTGCGGGAGCAACTCCGGATGCAGCGCGACGCCGGTCGGGTTGACCAGCACGATCTCCGCGCCGTCTCCCACCCTGCGCGAAAGGGTACGCGCCGCCTGGTATCCGGCGACCCCAGCTCCGACGATCACAACCTGTGGCCTGTTCGGTGTCACTGTCATCTCCCTGAGGTGACCGCCGGCTCCCGGCGCTCTTGCTGCGCCGGAGCCAGCCGCTCGTGGAATCCGCCGTCCGGGGACCGCGTGATGATCCCGGTCTCCACTCCGTGCTCGACCACGTGGTGATCCGTCTGCTGAAGTGCGAGGCAGATCCACCGGGTGCTGATGAAGGCGATGACGGGGCCGATGACCACGGCGAACCTGAAAAAGATCGTCACAGCCTCGACGGTGAGGTGGAACTGGTGGGCGATCTGGTCGTTGGCCGCGGCAGCCCACAGCAGGCCGTAGAACGTGATGCCGGCGACCGCGATGGCCGTCTTCACCGGCGTCTCGCGTGGCCGATCGAGCAGGTCATGCGCCAGCGTCTCGCGGGCCATACGGCTCGTGGCCTTCGGCCTGCCCAGCGCGTCGCGGCGGCTGCGCCGCGAGACGAGGAAACGCTCGGCCATCGGGTAGGCACCCAGGGCGGTGAAGAAAATCCCGGGTATCACCAGCGTGGGGACGAGGACCGCGAGGCTGAGCGTGTAGTCCCCAAGAGTGAGCTCCCACCCGGGCATGATCCGGAGGGCGCCGTCGAGGAACCCCATGTACCAGTCGGGAACCGAGCCCGCCGAGATCTGCGTCGGTTTGGCAGGGCCGTACAGCCATACAGGCGCGATCTGGAACCCGAACCCGAGAATGATCAGCATGCCGATCGTCGCGAACGCAATCATCGGGCGTCCGCTCCGCCGCGCCGACACCGAGGCGATGAACCGGGAGTGACCGTGCCGCCGCACCAGCAGTTCACGGGCGACAAGCAGCGCGGCCATGACGACCGCGACCAGCAGGTGCCCCCCGTACATGACCGGAATGACCCTGTCACCGGGAAAGTCCGGCCCGAACAGCAGCGACAGCGCCCAGGTTCCCACCACGGGGATGGACTGCAGAACTGACATGATCAGCCACAGGCTCCCACCCGACAGCATGTCGTCAGGCAGGGCGTTGCCGGTCTCACCCGCGGCCATGCCCAGCGCCAGCAGCGTCACCCAGATCAGCCACTGCCCGGTGCGCGGGCGGCG
Source organism: Nonomuraea sp. NPDC059194 (assembly GCF_042754765.1). Classification (NCBI taxonomy): domain Bacteria; kingdom Bacillati; phylum Actinomycetota; class Actinomycetes; order Streptosporangiales; family Streptosporangiaceae; genus Nonomuraea; species Nonomuraea sp. NPDC059194. The sequence continues at coordinate 544,733 of NZ_JBHZBH010000002.1, forward strand.
GAACGCGCCGGTGAGGAACATGCGCAGCAGCTGCAACACGACGGCCGCCACGAAGACGAGCGCCGCCCAGTGGTGGACCTGGCGGATGAGCAGGCCGCCGCGCACCTCCAGGCTCAGATGCATGGTCGAGTCGAAGGCCTTGCTGACGAAGAGTCCGCGCAGCGGGCCGTACGAGCCGTCATAGGTCACCTGGGACATGCTGGGGTCGTAGAACGCCATCAGCACCGCCCCGGTCACCACCAGAACGACGAACGACCAGACGGCGATTTCCGCGAACATGAACGACCAGTGGGAGAACTGAAACGAGCGGCTCTTGGCCGACATCGAACGCATTTGGGCCCCCTATCCTTGCCTACTCACAAGACGGAATCGGGCCGGAAAATGTGACAACGATGAGGCGTCGGTGACAGTGATTAACGTCACGCGTGCTCGCGACCTGCGCCTGCGCCGCCGTCAACCGGTGCGGTGTCTGGGGTGGCGTGGTCGCCGCCCGACGCCCACGCAGATTCGTGCCGCGTCCCAGCGTCCGGCCCGCATGTCGGGCCGGGAACCGGGGAACGGCGGCGCCACCACTCCTCCTGGTGGGCGCGATCGTCGGGTCGCGGCTGGCACGGATGTGGCCGTGGGTGGCCGCGCCGTAGGGCGGGGAGGTGAGCACTAACGCTGACCGGCAGGTCAGGTCCGGCGCACTCCGGCAGCTCCTGCGCCGCCACCAGGGCACGGCGGGAGATGTGCGGGTCGATGCACTCGCCGCGTACCGGATGCGGCAAGGCGATGATGTGTTGCAGATACACCGGACCCGCCCGCCGGGCCCGCCAGTTCGGCTACCTCGAGCTCGGGGTGCGTCCGAGTCACGCCCGCTCGGAGGGAGTCGGTTTAGCCGAGAGCGCTGAGCCGATGCCGCGGACAGCCCTTACCGCGTCCGGCGCGAAGAGCCCCGCCCACGATCCCACCGACGAACGCCGCACCCCTTCAGTTGGTGACCAGCCCGACAACGAGGTTGATCGCTGTCGCGAGGATGCTGGTGCCGAAGATGTAGGACAGGAGCGAGTGCCGCAAGACGACGGCGCGGATGGTGCGAGTGGAGACGTCGGTGTCGGAGACCTGGTAGGTCATCCCGAGGTTGTAGCTGAAGTAGAGGAAGTCGACGTACGCCGGCGGGTCGCTGGTGTTGAAGTCGATCCCGCCGGCGGGTGCCTGGTAGTACAGGTACGCGTACCGGGCGGCGTACATCAGGTGCAGCGCCGCCCAGGTCATGAACACCCCACCCAGCGCGGTGGCCGCGGCGGCATGGCCGGGATCGGCACTGCCGACGATCAGCAGCACCCCGATGGCCACCAGCCCGCACAGGGCGGCCGCAACGATGACGAACTCGTCGATAACCGGCCGGAAGTCCTCCCGCCGGGCGTTGTCATGGGTCGCGGTGGCATCCATTGGCCACAACACCAGCCAGCCGGCTACGACGAACACCGTTGCCGTCGTCGCTATGCTCGCCAGGATGCCCAGGGGCACCTGGGTGACGACACCGACGACCAGGCCGGTGGCGACACCGATCACAGCCGCGAGGATCAGCCGAACGACCGACGACAACGGCAACCAGGTCTGCATCAAGCCTCACAAATAGCAACAATCGCTATGTACACGGAAACGCAAGAAGTCAACCGCGCGATGCTTCCGCCGCAACGCAGGAACTGATTCTTGCCGCTAAGCTGGAAGAATTCGAGAAGCCTCGCCCGCACCTGTGACAATCACCTGTCTTGGCGAGCGTGCCCAGGAAATGGTGGCCGATCTTGTAGGCGCCTGTCCCGAGATGGTGACCGCGCCCGGCTCGTCCGAGCCTTGACCGGGACCGCAATGCCACCCGCGCGGCAACGCGAACGGGTTGCGTTCACGGGCGGCGTCACCACCGTGGCACCGGCGAGCTGGATCCTGTCCGATTCCCCCGAGACGCCCCGGGCGGGCTCATCGGCTGCGTTCCGTCGCTCGCGACGATCTCGGTGTACTCACCCGAGCGTTGCTCGAACGTCCGGCCGAACAGCTCGCCGTAGAACCGTGCGGCGCGTCAAACAATCTTGACCGTCAATTCCAGAGGCCTGATGAGTTGCGGGGTAGGGACATCGGAACGCGTTTGTTCCGGAGTGATCGTGACATGTGGGGACGCTGGGTGCGATGGCAGCGCGGAGATGTTGACGCAGTGGCCCGCGATAGAGGTCCCGTCCCGCACCGCGCCTCGTGGTCGGCGGCCGACGTCGGCAGGAGGATCGCGTGACGGTCAGGCAGTTCATTGAGACGGCCGGTACGCTGCTCGACCTGTTCGGCGTCCTGGTCATCGTCGCGGGGACGGTCTTCGCGACCGCTGCTTTCTGCCGTCACGTGGTACGGCATCAAGCGGTCTCCGCCTATCCCGCCTACCGTCAGGGGGTGGGCCGTACGATCCTGCTCGGCTTGGAACTGCTCGTCGCCGCCGACATCATCAAGACGGTAGCGATTTCACCTACCTTCCAGAGCGTGGGTGTCTTGGCCGCGGTAGTGCTCGTCCGTACCTTCCTCAGTGTCTCGCTGCAGGTGGAGCTGGATGGCCGCTGGCCATGGCGCAGGCCGAGCAAGGATTGAGCGGGTGCTGCGCTGCAACGGTGCTCTGTGGCCATTCGGGGGCGAGCACGGACCAGATCTGCACGTCGCGTCCGGAACCGTCGGCGCCGGGACAGTACTGGCGCATGCCCAGTCTCATGGCGACGTTGATGCTGCGCGTGTCGTCCGGCAGCGTGCACCACTCCACGCGGGCCACCGGAGTGATCCACCCGTGCCCTTCAGCGGCGGATGCTCCGGCTGAAAATGATCGCCTGCGGACGACACGACGGGTTGATCTCCGGGCAGCCGGGCGGACGCTGCATCTGCAGAAGCTGGTGGATACAGGCAACACGAACTGACCATGTCATCGATCTCGGTCCCGGAGCGGGGACTGACGGCGGTCGTATCGTAGCCACCGGAACCCCTGTTGAGGTGTCGGCGAACACTCGTAGCGTGACCGCTCCCTGTCTCGCTGAGGCTTTCACGAATCCGCCGGAACGCAAGGGATGATCGGCAGGCGCCGTGACGGTCGTGAGGATCCGCGCCGGGTTGCATCAGGATCGCGGACTCGCTGTGCGCCGTGCTGCCCGACCATGGCGCCGATGAGGACGTGTCCCCCCGCGATGAAGCGATCGCCAAGCACTTGGGGCCAAGGCTATGACCTGCTGAAACCCGGCCCGAATGGGTAAGTCGTGGAGGTAAGCGCAGGTAGGAGGGCAAGGGGGCGCAAAACCCATGGACTGGCCGTCGCTCGATTACGAGCAGTGGAGCGCGACGTGTGACACGCTCCACGCCCACACACAGGTGCTCGGCAAGCTCGCCGTGGCGCTCGCACCGCCCGAGCCGCAACTCCAGCACGCCGCCCTGCGGCTGACCGCGCGCGGCTGGGAGACCCTGCCGCTGCCCGCGCCTGACGGCTCAGGGGCGTTGGTCGTGACGCTCGATCTGCGCGTCCACGAGGTGCTGGTCGAACACAGCGACGGCCGCTTCCGGCGCGTCCTGCTGACGCCCGACCGCGCGGTGGGCGAGGTCACCCGGGAAGTCCTGGCGAAGGTCCGCGAGCTCGGCGGCAGCGTCGAGATCGACATGACGCCGCAGGAGGTGTGGTGGAGCGTGCCGCTGGACGAGGATTCGGAGCACAAGAGCTACGACGCGGACCAGGTGGCCACGTACTTCGCCATGGCGACCCAGGCCGCGCTCGTGCTGGCCGCCTACCGCGCCCCCTTTCGGGGTCGTTCGACCCCGATCAACGCCTGGTGGGGGTCATTCGACCTGGCGGTGAGCCTATTTTCGGGCGCGCCGGCAGCACCGCCGTCTCGTGACTTCATCATGCGTAACGCGATGGACGCGCAGGAGGTCGCGGTGGGCTGGTGGCCCGGGAGCCCGAAGTACGGCAAGCCGGCGTTCTACGCCTACGCCTACCCGCGGCCTGACGGGTTCGTCCCCCCGAAGATCTCACCTGGTGCCGCGCATTGGGAGAAGAGCCTGGGCGAGTATGTGCTCGACTGGAACGACGTCGTCGCGAGCAAGGATCCGCACGGGTTGGCGCTCACGTTCGCGGGCTCGGCCTTGCAGCACCTGTGCACGGTGTGCGGGTGGGATCCGGCGCTGGCGGAAAGCGCGCGGGGAAACCCGCCGCCGGTCAGCTGACCCCGATTCGTCCTGCATTCGAGAGCTTGGCATTCATGCGCCGGCGCGTCTCTCCTCTGAGGTCACGCCAGTCACCCATCCCGGTCAGCGCCGTCGGCACCGCGGCAACGGCTCCGACCGCGAGGGTGGCATTCGCGGCGCGGCCGGCCATCGGGGAAGCGGTGAATCCGGCGACGGCATCCAGCGCGAACGCGCTGACCCAGGACCCGACCGGCACATCGGTCAGCGCCGGATGCAGCGGCACGCCCAGCCAGGTCCCGTCCAACAGGTCATGCAGTCGCTGATGGCGCGCAAGCAGATCGCGAACGACCGGCTGGGCACGGTTGGCGAGCCGGTCGGGCCACGGCTGAGAATCGGCCAGCCGTCGTGCCAGCGCCAAGACATCGCGCACCCACTCTGCGTCATCCGTTACGAGCCGCCCCGCTGGGGCTTCCTAGATCCACCTCGCATACTCGAAACGTCTCTGCTGCTTGCGGTCTGCACGTCCAAAATGCCGCTGTCGCCGCGTACAAAATTACGCCTATCCTGGGCCGCCCCTGGTTTCGCCGTGTTGCCCCTGCGGTAGACCGGCACCTGTCAGGCGGCGCACGTGTTCGGAGTTACTTTACGGCGAGTGGTGCCGTCAGCCTGGGAAGCTGTGGACGCGTGCGCCCCACGGTCGCGGCTTTGAGTAAGCCGCGAACACGCTGACTGGGGGATCGATCATGAGCACGGACCTGTTTCGGGTGAGTTGTTTCGGTCCAGAGAACCGGCTGTCGCTCCGCCGACCGCCGTCATGGCGGACTTCAGGTAACCGGTCTTGCCAACGCACGCATACGCTCGTCAAAGGTCTGATCGCCGGCGCAGCGGGCACCAGCGCACTCAACGCCGCCGCATATCTGGACATGGCGATCCGGGCGCGCTCCGCGAGCAGCACGCCGCAGCAGGCCGTGGACAAGCTGGCCGACTTGGCGCAGGTGGATCTCGGCGACGGCCAGCGGACCGACAATCGCAAGGAGGCGCTGGGCGCGCTCCTCGGGTACGGCACGGGGGCGGGCGCGGCCGTGTGCTACGGCCTGCTCACGTCAGGTATGCGGCCGTCGTGGCGGGTCGGGGTGCCGGTGCTGACCGGGCTCGCGTTGATCGGCTCGGACGGCCCGCTGACGGCACTGGGGGTCACAGACCCGCGCCAGTGGTCCGCCTCGGCGTGGATCTCCGACGTCATCCCGCATCTGGCGTACGGAATCACCGCGTACGTGGCGTACGAGCTGTTGAGGTCTTGATAACGCGACAGGCCCGCGAACCAGCGTCATCGCGGAGCCCCGCGCGCGCGGAGCGCCGGCCAACTCGTGGACGCAATCAGAGACGACATCGCAGACAAGCGGAGCGAAGGAGTGAAATGACGACGCAATTCTCCGCTGGAGACCATGTCCGATGGAATTCAGAAGCCGGATACGCTGAAGGCGTAATCATCAAGAAGCACACACGGGACGTAGAATACAAAGGTTACGTACATCACTGCACCGAAAGCGACCCTCAGTACGAGATCAAGAGCGATAAAACCAATCACATCGCCATGCACAAGGGAACTGCTCTGACGAAGCTGTAGATAACGTTGGATCCCATAATTGGGCGGCAGGTCAAAGCCGTCCGTGATTACGCGGATTCCCAGAAGGCCTGAATGAGTTGCTCGAACTGGCTGAACACGAACGGCCGGCAATCATGTGCAGCGAGGCCGTGCCATGGCGTTTCCTGCCTGACAAGGCCATCGACCTGATGGACCAGGCCTCCGTCCGGGTACGGCTGCGCTCGCCCCCGAGGGGGACACCGTCAAGATCGACGCGCCGGACAAGACCCAAGCCAAGCTCGACATCACGGTCACCCACACCGGCCGGCCCGCCGACGTGCCAGGCCAGCGCCAAGGCCCGCAGCGCGGTAGCGCCGGTTCACAACCGATGGCGGTGCAGACGGTCGAGCAGGTGGTAGGCGCGTTGTTCGGCGGTGGCCAGTTCGGCGGGGTCGATCCCGGCCGGCCACAGCTCACCGGCTGCGGCATTGTCGGCTTCCCGTAGTTTCACCACCGCCTGCGCCAGATGTACCTGGACGATGGGGAGTGACGGTCCGTCGGGCTGGGCCAGTGACCGTTCGGCCAGTTCGGCGGCTTGCGTGCACGCGGCCAGCGCCCGTTCTGCCCGTACCGCGGCATGGTCGTGGACCACCAGCAGCGCGCAGAGCAGTCCCACGGCGATCCCCACGACGCTGCCCAGCATCCGGTCGACAACCAGCGCTCCGGCCGGGGCGGGAGCCGCCAGGTCGCTCAGCAGCAACGCCATCGGCGTGAGGAAGACGACGCCCAGGGCATAGTTGCGGGCCACGACGTACTCGAGGAAGAACTCCAGGATCACGATCACCATGGTGAGCGCCACGGGGTTCAGATCCGCAGCAAGTACGCCGAGGGCGAGCAGCAGCCCGACGGCCGTACCCAGGCTCCGCTGGGCGGCGCGCTGGGCCGTGGTGCGCAGGTTGACCGAATGCAGTACGGCGGCCGCCGTGACCGCCGCCCAGTAGCCGTGCTCCAGGTGCAGGAAGAGGGCGAGCCCTCCCGCCACGCCGGTACCCAGAGCCATCCGTACGGCGGGCACGGCCAAGGCGGGGAGGTGGTCGGGCCCGCCCGGGCGCCCGACCAGCAGTTCAGCCGCGCGCATGGCAGCGGGGTCATTGCGCGCCGTGGCCGTTCCCGCCGGGCGCCGGACCATGCCGTCCCGTACATCGAGCGTCGGTCCCGACGGCCGGGGCAGAATCGACAGCTCGCTGAGCACGGGGGGAATCCGGCGGCGCCGGTCGGTGAGGAGGCGAGCCTGGAGGCGCAAGCGGTGAGCCATGGCGGCCCGATCTCCGTACGGACGCCGTGCGGTGCCGATCAGCAGGGTCCAGCACAGGTCGGTCAGGTGCACGAAGACCGCATCGCGGCCGAGTTCGGCTCGCCGGGCCGCCACCGGGGGCGAAAGTCCGAGGCAGTGGTAGGCGTGCAGGACGGCGACGGTCGCTCCGTGCCGGGTCTGCCGGGGCACGTCACCGGCATCGGACGCCTCCAGCAGTGCGGTGAGTTTGCGCAGGGCGATGGCCACCGCGAGGCGTTGCGGCCGGTCCGGGTGCACCAGCCAGCCCGACACGCCGAGCAGGCAGGCGAAGGAGGCTCCCACCGCGGCAAGAGCGGTGTAGGGGAGCACATCGGCGGGCGTGGGCGAGTCGTTGGCCGCCACCGCGAACGAGAACAGCAGCAGCACCGCACCCAGCCCGCTCAGGTGCGTGGCGTCACAGACGAACTTCACCAGCCCCGCGACCAGGGCCGTTGCCGCGACCACCGCGGCGGCGCCGACTCCACCCGCCTGCGGGTGGGCCCACACCGCGAGGGCGGAACCGCAGCCCACGCTCGCCGTCATGGCCAGGGCGACCAGCGGGAGGACGCGGGCACGCCGAGCGTAGGGCAGATTGCGGCCGAACGTGGTGGTGAAGGAGCCGAGCATGGCGTAGACAGCGAGGTCCGGCCGTCCCGCCTGCGCGATGGGCACCGCCACCAGCCCCATGGCCAGGGCCGCCCGCACCGCGAACAGGAGTGCCCCATCCACCTCGTGCATGGTCAGTGCACCGCGTGGTGAGAGCATGCGACCCACGTAGATGGCCGTATGTCGCCAACTCCGCCCAGGCACAAAGAGGACGAAGCGCCGCAAACTCGGCATATTCGAATGTATACCCGGACCCTTAGCTGGGTTCGCGATCACCGGGTAGGCGACCACGGGCTGCCGCGGTGGCACACGAGCACCTGGTTGCCTTGTGTGCCACAGCCCCTCGCTGGACGGAGGGGGATCTCCCCCCGTTGAGTGGACACGGCCCGGAACAGGCACGCCGGGGGCACCAGACTGGGCCTGCCCCTCGCCCGCCAGACTGCCGAGGCACACGGTTCGTCCTGCGCCTGCCTCTCTGCGTGATCTGCTGCCGGCGCTCTGCAGCGTGTTCCCCCTGAGCGCCGGCCGGTCGTCTGCCTGGCAGGGACGTGGCGAGCATGGCCACACGAAGCCGTGTGCAGACCTGCATGATCATTAGTGGCTGCCGCTCGGGATGTCATCCACACTGATCCGGCGGCGGAACACCCAGTACGTCCAGCCCTGATAGATGAGCACCAGCGGCAGGAAGATCACCGCAACCCACGTCATGATGCCGAGCGTTTTCGGCGTGGCCGCCGCGTTGTCCACGGTCAACGTGCCAAGCGGGGTAAGAGTCGACGGCATCACGTTGGGATAGAGCACCGCGAACAACGTGATTATCGTCGCCGCGATCGCGGCCGCGGAGAACGAGAACGCCCAGCCTTCCCTGCGCCGGTAGATCGCGCCCAGGGCTGCGATCATGGCGGCCGCGGCGGCTACGGCGAGGATCACGGTCGCGGCCGATCCGCCCATGAACTGGGTCCACGCCAGGAAGGCCAGCGCTGCCGCGGTGGCGGCTATGCCCACACGTCCGGCGAGGAGGTTCGCCCGCACGCGGATGTCTCCCCTGGTCTTCAATCCCAGGAAGATCGCCCCGTGCATGACGAACACCGCAAGCATCGTCACGCCGCCGAACAACGCGTAAGGGTTGAGCAGATCCCAGAACGTGCCCACGTACTCGTGCCGCTCATCCAGCCGTACACCGCGGACAATGTTGCCGAAGGCCATTCCCCACAGGAACGCCGGCAGCAGCGAACCCACTGTGATCGCGGTATCCCAGTTCGCCCGCCACCGGTCCGAATCCCGCGTGCCTCGGTACTCGAACGCCACACCGCGAAGGATCAACGCCACCAGGATCAGCAACAGCGGTAGGTACATGGTGCTGAACAGCGTGGCATACCACTCAGGAAAGGCCGCGAACGTCGCGCCGGCCGCGGTGATCACCCACACCTCGTTGCCGTCCCAGACCGGCCCGATCGTATTGATCATCACCCGTCGCTCGGTTTCGTCCCTGGCCAGCACGGGAAGCAGCATGCCCACCCCGAAGTCGAACCCTTCGAGGACGAAGTAGCCCGTCCACAAAAGCGCAATGGCCATGAACCAACCATCAGCCAGTTCCACACAAACCCCCTCCCGGGTGATCACGCCCTAGTAGGCGAAGGCCAGCCCTTCGCCCTCGTCCGGGCCCACCTCCTCGATCACCGGCGGGTCCGCCCTGCCGAACTTGATCATCAATCCGACCTCGATCACCGCCAGCGCGCCGTACAGGAGAGTGAAGACGATCAGTGAGGTGAGAACGGTGGTGACAGGAACGGTCGGCGAGACGCCGTCTCTCGTGAACATCTGGGTGAACACGATCCACGGTTGCCGGCCCATCTCGGTGAAGATCCAGCCGAAACTGTGCGCGAGGAAGGGCAGTACGACGGCCCACACGCCGGCCCGCCAGAGCAATCGACTTCTGGGCAACCGGTCTCCGCGCGTGAGCCAGAGCAGCGCCAGCGCGACAAGTGCGGCGAGCATCCCAAGGCCGATCATCAGACGGAATCCCCAGTAGGTGATCGGGATGTAGGGACGGTAGTCGCCTGGTCCGAACCGCTTCTCGTATGCGGCCTGGATGTCGTTGATGCCCTCGACCTTGCCGTCGAAGCTGCCCGTGGCCAGGAACGACAGCAGGCCGGGCACCTCCACCCGGAAGATCGGTTCGCGGCCGTCCAGGGTGCCGATTGTGAAGAGGGAGAACGGCGCGGGCTGGGCCGTCTCGTAGAGCGCCTCCGCCGCGGCCATCTTCATCGGCTGCGTCTCGGTCATGACCTTGCCGAGCGTGTCGCCGGTGAGGAGCGTACCCGCCGCGCCGATCAGCGCCGCGACCGCGCCCAGCCGCAGCGACGGCCGGAATACCTCGACGTTGCGCCGGCGGCCCAGATGCCAGGCGGAGACCGCCACGAAGATCACGCCGCCGGACAGCCAGCACGCGGCGATAGTGTGCGGGAAGGCGGCCAGGACCACCTTGTTCGTCAGCACCGCACCGAAGTCGGTCAGCTCGGCCCGCCCGTTGACCTTGAACCCGACCGGCCATTGCATGAACGCGTTGGCCGCGAGGATGAAGTACGCCGACAGCATCGTGCCGATCGCCACGAGCCAGATGCACGCGAGGTGGATGCCGCGCGGCAGCCGTTCCCAGCCGAAGATCCACAGACCAAGGAACGTCGATTCCATGAAGAACGCGAGCAGCGCCTCGATGGCCAGCGGGGCACCGAAGATGTCGCCCACGAACCGGGAGTAGGCACTCCAGTTCATCCCGAACTGAAACTCCTGGACGATTCCGGTGACCACGCCCATGGCAAAGTTGATCAGGAAGAGCTTGCCCCAGAACTTCGTCGCGCGCAGGTAGGCCTGCTTCTTCGTCCGCAGCCAGAGGGTCTGCATGATCGCGACAAGGAGCGCCATGCCGATCGTGACGGGCACGAACAGGAAGTGATAGACCGTGGTGATCCCGAACTGCCACCTGGCAAGGTCCAAAGCATCCACCATGTCACCCTAAGTAGTCATATTTATACTTAGGGCAAAAGCCCGCCTGTTAGGTGTCCAAGCACATGCGTGTCGCCGAGCCACTGCTGACTGACGCCACCCTCTCACCGCGGCACCCACTGTGCGCCAGGGAACTGGAAGGACATGTCCGTGACCAGGTCAAACCCGTTTCCCGCCCCAAGTGGGTCCGACCGCAATGACCTAGTCTGGCCGTACTCGCCGCATGCGATCGCTGCGAGTCCGCCTGGAGTCCAGGAGGGATAGCCGTGGCTGAGCAACGATCCGCCGGTGACGCCGGGAAAGAGCAGGCTCCAGAGTTTCACCCGTACCACCACCCTGCGGCAGGCTGGGGAGCAGCCAAGAGCGTGTCACACGTCCTGCTGCGCGAACGTGAATTCGTCGAAGGCCCTCGAGCCGTCCGGAGGATGAATCACGAGGGAACGGGGTTCGACTGCCCGGGATGTGCTTGGCCGGACGATCTCAAGGGCCTCCGACTGGATATCTGCGAGAACGGGATCAAGCACGTCACCTGGGAGATGACCCACAAGCGAGTGGAACCCGCGTTCTTCGCGGCCCATACGGTCAGCGAGCTGTCCACGTGGAGTGACGCGGAACTGGAAGACCAGGGCCGCTTGACTCACCCGATGACATACGACGCGGCCTCCGACAAATATGTGCCGATTTCGTGGCAGGACGCGTTCGCCATGGTTGGACAGACCCTGCGCGAGCTCGACAATCCCAACGAGGCCGCTTACTACACCTCCGGGCGGCTCGGTAACGAGGCGACCTTTCTCTATCAGCTCCTGGCGCGCGAGCTCGGGACGAACAACCTGCCGGACTGTTCGAACATGTGTCACGAGGCCAGCGGTCGTGCGCTGCAGGCAGCGCTGGGCACGGGCAAGGGCACGGTGGATCTCAAGGATTGGGAAGTCACCGACGCGCTGTTCATCTTGGGGGTGAATGCGGCCTCCAACGCGCCCAGGATGCTGACCTCGCTGGTCGAGGCGCACAGACGGGGCGCGCGGATCGTGCACATCAACCCGATCGTCGAAGCCGCGGCAAGGCGAGCCATCATTCCGCACGACTTCGTGGACATGGCTGTGTTCCGGGCCACCCGCACGAGCTCGCTGAACCTGCAGCCGCGGATCGGCGGGGACATGGCGCTGCTCCGTGGGATGGCGAAAGCAATTTTCGCCGAGGCGGAAACCGACCCCAAGGCGCTCGACAGGGAGTTCATCGAACGCCACACGTCGGGGTTCGACGAATACCGAGCCCTGTGTAAGTCCACGCCCTGGGACGTGATCGAGCAGCAGAGTGGCGTGAGCCGCGCGAAGATCGAAAAGGCGGCACGAATCTACTGCGAAGCCGACCGGAGCATCTTCTGCTGGTGTCTGGGGATCACCCAACACGAGCATGGTGTCGACACGATCCGGGAGATCATCAATCTGCTCCTCCTGCGGGGCAACCTTGGCAGGGAGGGAGCGGGGCCGTCACCGGTGCGGGGCCACAGCAATGTGCAGGGCAACCGCTCGTGCGGAATCGATCACCGTCCGACGCCCGAATTCCTCGATCGTCTGGCCGCTGTCTGTGACATCGATCCACCCCGCGAGCACGGTTTGGACACCGTGAGAGCCATCGAGGCCATGCATCGCGGCGAGGTCAAGGTGTTCGTCGGCATGGGGGGAAACTTCGCCCTGGCCGCGCCTGACACGCCCTACACCTGTGCTGCGCTGCGTAAATGCGAGCTGACCGTGCAAGTCAGCACCAAACTCAATCGCAGCCACCTCGCCCATGGGCATAAGGCGCTCATCCTGCCGTGCCTGGGACGCACAGAAAGGGACATTCAAAAGACCGGCGAGCAGGCCACTTCCGTAGAGGACTCCATGAGCATGGTCCACCTCTCCATAGGAATGAAGCGACCCGCGTCACCGCATCTTCTCTCCGAACCCGCGATCATCGCCGGCATGGCTCGGGCGGCCCTTCCCGACAGTGCCACGCCATGGGAGTGGTACGTCGACGACTACGACCGCATCCGTGACACCATGGCCCAGGCTCTGGAGGGTTTCGAAGACTTCAACCGGCGCGTACGGCTTCCACTGGGATTCCGCATCCGCCAACCCGCCCGAGAGTTGGTCTTCCTCACCCCCTCAGGGCGCGCGGAGTTCTCCACCGCCGAACTCACCAACGTCGTCCCAGAAACCGGGATGCTCAAGCTGAGCACCATGCGCTCCCACGACCAGTGGAACACCACCATCTACACGAACAACGACCGCTATCGCGGGATCAAGCACCTCCGCACGCTGATCTTCATGAATCCAGCTGACATGCGCGAGCGCGGCCTGAAACTCTTCGACGAAGTCGACATCACCAGTACTGCCAGGGACGGCACCACGCGCAGCCTGTACCGCTACAAAGCCATTCCCTACAACATTCCGCGGGGGTGCGCGGCAGGTTACATGCCAGAGATGAACGTGCTGTGCGCCATCGGCGACTACAGCACGCAGAGCGATCAGCCACTGATGAAGAGCGTCAACATCACCGTCCGTCCGTCAAGGGGTGACTGAAACTAGAGGGAGAGGTCTTTAGCCTGGAATGGTGATGAACGAACACGCTCAAGGTGCCCCGCTCTCCCCCTCGGACCAGGCGACCATAAGGGAACTACTCGATGCCGACCGGAAGAAGACGCTGGCTAGGGTCGCCGCGCTGAGCAGTGATCGGGACGAGATCGTGAAGTCGGCGGCTTTGACGTCACCCGACGACGAGCACGATCCCGAGGGGACCTCCACCGCCTTCGAGCGGGCTCACATCCAGTCTCTCCTCGATCAGGGCCTGGCCCATCTCACCGATCTGGAGCTCGCGGCCGAGCGGCTGCGCGAAGGCGGTTATGGGATCTGCGCCAGCTGCGGGCAACGAATCCCGATCGAGCGGCTCATGATCCTGCCGGCCGTCAAGACCTGCGTTGGGTGCGCGTCTGGCCGCCGCTGATCCAGGCCGCGGCCCACCGCCGCGGCGAAAGCGCATCGCCTGCCTCAACCGGCACGCGCGCCGGCGGTCATGAGCGGTACAGCGGGCACGAGCGCGAGGCACGCCATGGCCAGAGCCGCGGGGACGAGTCCGCCCGCGTCGAGCAACGGCGTCACGATGGCGGCGCCCAGCGGCGGCGTGGCCTGCATGAGCGTGCGCAGCAGGGCGAAGCCACGCCCCCGCAGCTCGACCGGGATGCGGGCCATGCGCACCGTCTGCGCCCACACGGTCATCGGCGCGCTGAACAACCCCACCACGAGAAAACCAGCGGCGACCGCCCAGACGTACGGCGAAGCCAGCACGCCCAGGAAACCCAGGGACGCCGCGAACTGGGCCAGCCCGATCGCCCGCAACGCTCGGGAGCCCGGCCACCCGCCACCGGCCGCCGCGGCGCCCGCCAGCTCTCCCGCCGACATCGCGGCGAGCATGAACCCCAGCGCCTGCGGCCCGCCGGGCAACTGGGTCTTGGCCAGCCACGGCCCGACGACCATCAGCATGCCGGCCGCGATGTTGAAGATCATGAACGCCGCAGTGGTGATCACCAGCACGCGGTCGCGCAGGAGCACCGACACCCGCGCAGCCGGTGCCCCCGCCCGGCGCGCCGGGGTCCGCAGCGGCCGGCGTACCAGCAGTGCGCAGACGGCAAGCACAGCGTAGGACACCGCGTCGAAGGCAAGAACGGCTTCGGCCCCCACGACCGTGATCAGGAGTCCGCCGAGCGCAGGACCCACCATTCCCGCGACGCTGAAGCTCAGCGACTCCAGCGCGTTGGCCGCGTCCCGGTCCTCCTCTCCCACCAGGTCGGGGATCGCGGCGGGGAACGCGGCCAGCGGCACCATCTTGAACAGTCCGTAGATCGCGGCCACCACGAACGGCAGGACCGTGGGCACCTCTCCTGCGACCGCGGCGAGCGGGATCGCCGCCATCGCGACACCCCGCACGACGCTGTCGGCGGCCAGCACGTGGCGCTTGTCGAACCGGTCGAGCAGCGGTCCGGCCAGCAGGCCGCCGGCGAAGACCGGAAGCGTGTAGCAGACGGTCAGCAGCCCCAGCCGGGCGGTGCCGTCCGGCTGGGAGAGCACCAGCCAGGCCAGGGCGACGAACGTCATGCCGTCGCCCGCCAGCGACAGGGAGGAGCCGAGCCAGAGGAGGCGGAAGTCACGGCCGGCCAGCGCACGCCGGTACCGAGTGAAAATGGGCATGCGCTCAAGGCTGGCCACCTCTACCCCTGATGCGCTGGCGGGCATCGGCCTCCTGCCTTCGACGGCCGATCCCCGCCAGTGGAGGGGCAATCAGCTGTGACACCGTGGAAGGGTGATTGCCGAGGACAGCGTCTACGCGGCGATGGAGAGCAGGGACTCGCGCTTCGACGGGTGGGTGTTCGTCGCCGTCACGACCACGCGCATCTACTGCCGCCCCAGTTGCCCGGCTGTCATGCCCAAGCGCGAGCACCTGCAGCTGTATCCGACCGCGGCGGCCGCGCAGGTCAACGGCTTTCGTGCGTGCAAGCGGTGCCGGCCGGACGCCGCTCCCGGCTCCCCCGAGTGGAACCTGCGCGCCGACGTGGTGGGCAGGGCGATGCGCCTGATCGCCGACGGCGTCATCGACCGTGAAGGTGTCGCGGGGCTGGCTTACCGTCTCGGATACAGCCAGCGGCAGGTCTACCGCCAACTGGTCGCCGAGGTCGGCGCGGGACCCCAGGCCCTGGCCAGGGCACAGCGCGCCCAGACGGCTCGCGTCCTGCTGGAGTCGACCCTGCTGCCCGTGAGCGACATCGTCTTCGCTGCGGGATTCGGCAGTGTGCGCCAGTTCAACGACACCATCCGCCAGTTGTACGGGACCACGCCGTCCGAGCTGCGCGCCCGCGCCGGTCCCACCACATCTGGCGCCATCGCCCTGCGCCTGCCGTACCGGCCGCCGATGGACGTCGCCTTCATGCTTGCGGCGCTCGGCGCGGAGGCCGTTCCCGGCATCGCGGAATACGAGAACGGGATCTACCGGCGATCGCTCGTCCTGCCGTACGGCACCGGCGTCGTGACGCTGGCCGAGCGGCCCGGTTCCACCTACGTCGCCTGCGAGCTGCGCCTGGACGACCTGCGTGACCTGCCGGCCGCCGTGGGACGCTGCCGCCGTCTCCTCGACCTGGACGCCGACCAGGAGGCCATCGACCGGTGCCTCGGCCCGCTGGCCGAGGCCGCTCCGGGCCGCCGGGTGCCCGGCACGGTGGACCCGGCCGAGCTGCTGACCCGCGAGCTACTGGGACCGGAGCGTCTGGCGGAGGTGGTCGAACGGCACGGCAAGCCGCTGGCGACTCCGGTCGGCGGCGTGACCCGCGGCTTTCCCCGGCTCGACGCGCTCAAGGAGGCCGGACTCCGCGGTGTAGAACTCGGTACGGAAGCCGACCCCGACCAGTTCCGCGCGCTCCCCGGCCTCACCGAACGGGCGGCGGCGGTGATCCGGATGCGCGCACTCCGTGACCCCGACGTGGTCCTTCCCGATGTCTCACTTCCAGACGCCGACTGCTGGCGGCCCTGGCGCTCCTACGCGATGCAACACCTCACCGGCTCAGGACCTGGGTAGCTGGGTCTCGTGGAGGCGAGAATCCCCTGCGCGTACCGGTCGAGCTCACGGGCGAGGTCAGCAGCTTGGCCTCGTCATGCCCGTGATCGCGGATCCGTCGCCTCGGTGAGGACCCGGCGCAGCGCGGTGGCTAGTACTACATAGCTAGATCGGGATGAGTTGAAGGCGCAGGCGCTGCCTAAAGTGGTGCCTGCGCGCTGCGGCCTGGTGGCTCCTGCGATGGA